>JAAAOL010000411.1 GCA_009908885.1 Bacteroidota bacterium
ATGTCGGAGAGCGTACCCACCTCGTTGTTGGCGTGCATGATAGAGACGAGGCCCGTCTCCGGCGTGAGGGCGTCGGCGACCTGCTGTGGCGTCACCGCACCGGACGCCTCGGGCGCGAGGATGGTGACTGGCAGCCCGTCGGCCTGCAGGCGCTCGGCGGGGCGCAGCACGGCCTCATGCTCCGCCGCCGAGGTGACCAGATGCCGCCGGTCCCGGTGCTGCACGGACCGGATGGCGGCGTTGTCAGATTCGGTGCCACCGCTCGTGAAGACGATCTCGCCGGTCTCGGCCCCCAGCAGATGTGCCACACGCTCCCGGCACTCCTCGACCGCGAAGCGTGCCTTGCGCCCGAGGGCATGCACCGACGAGGCGTTGCCGTAGTGCTCCGTCAGGTACGGCATCATGGCTTCCAGCACGCGCGGGTCGAGCGGCGTGGTGGCAGCATGATCGAGATAGATGCGACGCATGACGCGGTATTCCCTGTCGTGAAACGATGCGCGGCATGTACGACGAGCGCGTCGAATACGTTCTCTCCCAGTGTTCTTGGTTCATGGCGTCAGAACACCGATCAAATCCCGATTCCGCTCGTTGGAAAGGCTACTTCTGGTTCGCTGCATGCGCACCGCTACGTCGCCCTTCTCCACCACGCACTTTTCGACCGAATGGATAAGCTCGTCATCGAAGGCGGTCGCCCGCTGCGCGGCACACTCACCGTCAGCGGCTCCAAGAATACCGCCCTTCCCCTCATGGCCGCTGCCCTCCTGGCCGACGGCACCACCACCATCGACAACGTCCCGAATCTGCGCGATGTAAACACGTTCTCGGACGTTCTCCGCGTCTCAGGCGCCGAGGTCGAGTTCGACGCTGACGCGCACGTGATGACGATCGACGCGTCGACCATCGATACCCCGGTGGCTCCGTACGAGCTGGTAAAGAAGATGCGGGCGTCGTTCTACATGCTCGGCGCGCTGCTGGGCCGCTGCGGCAAGGGGCGCGTCTCGCTGCCGGGCGGCTGCGCCTGGGGCCCACGGCCGGTCAATCTGCACCTGGAAGGGATGCGGGCCTTCGGCGCCGAAATCGAACTGGACGAGGGCTACGTCGTCGCCCATGCGCCCGGCGGTCGGCTGCCGGGTGGCACGTTCACGCTGGAGCCGTCGAGCGTGGGCGCGACCATCAACCTGGCGCTGGCGGCGAGCACGGCTCAGGGCACATCCCGCATCGAGAACGCCGCCATCGAGCCCGACGTGGTCGTCTTTCTGGAGGCCTTGCAACGCATGGGCGCGCAGATCGACGGCATCGGCACGCGCACCGTCGAGATCGAAGGCGTCGATGGGCTTCAGCCGATCGCCGTCACCAACTGCCCGGATCGGATCGAGCTGGGCACCTTCATGATCGCCGCGGCCATCGCGGGCGAGCCGAACGACACCATTCGTATCGAGAACGCCAACCCCGACCACCTCGGACGCGCCTTCCTCGACAAGTTCGCCGCGACGGGGACCCACTTCGTGACCGGCGCGGACCACGTCGAAGTCAGCGCGCCGGACGTACTGGAGCCCGTCTCGATCGAGACCGCTGTGTTTCCAGGCTTCCCCACCGACCTGCAGGCGCAGTGGTCGGTCCTCCTCTCGCAATCCCCCGGCGCGGCGACCATCACGGACACCATCTACGACGACCGCTTCTCGCACATCCCGGAGCTGGCGCGGATGGGCCTGCAGGCCTCCGTCGACGGTAACACGGTGACGGTCGAGGGCCACACCCACCTGAAGGGCGCCACCGTCATGAGCACCGACCTGCGGGCGAGCGTCTCGCTGGTGCTGGCGGGCATGGTGGCCGAGGGCCAGACGGACGTGTTGCGCGTCTATCACCTGGATCGCGGCTACGAGCGGCTGGAGGTCAAGCTCCAGAACGCGGGCATCCAGATCCACCGCGAGCAGTACGACGAGTTCGCCACGCCGGACGTGCTGAAAGACGACTGACGAGCCCGAATGGTGCACCGTCGTGCGCCTCAGAAGTTGGCGCTCAGCTGCACGCGGACGGTGTGCAGCACCGGCGCTTCGGCAGGCGCCCGCCCGTTGTAGGCCAGCGTCGCGCGGAGCAGCCGGCTGAAGCGGTACTGGCCGTTGACGCTCCACAGGTACGACGTGCCCGGCCCGCGCCCGTCCGTCAGCTCGAACTGCGCCAGGCCGGTCGCCTCGCCGTCGAGCTGCACGTCGGCCACCTCGAAACGCCCGCTCAGCTGGAGGCGTCGCACCCGCGTCAGCCTGGCCTCGAACGGCAGCTTGAGCACCTGCGCCGCCCGGTCACCGATGCCGTCCTGCTTGCGCGCATACGAGACGCTGGAGGACAGCTGGAGCGCCCGGAGCGGATTGAACGACACCTCGGGCTCGACCGTCACGCCCTCGATGTCGTAGCGGCGGGAGTTGAACTGCTCGCTGTCGGTCCGATTTTGCTCCCACTTCGCCCGGAGCCGCGTACTCCACTGACGCGCCAGGCGGAGCTTCCCATCGAGCCGCCACGTGTTGATGAACCGCGTCTCCTGTCCCGCCGCCAGCTCACTGAGCGCTCGCACCTGGCTGAAGGACACATCGATGCCATAGCGGGGCTCCGTCCGGAACAGCGTCAAGTCCTGCCCGACGCGCAGGCGTCCGTTCAGCGTGTTGGTCGAGTCGCGAAAGCGGCTGAGGTTGAGCAGGTAGATCTGGGCGAGGTCCGGGGTGCGGCTTTTCTCGGTGACTTCGAGCGTCGTCCGCGTCGAGACCTGCGAGAGCCATCGTTTCCAGCGCGTATCGCCCTGCCGCCAGAGGCGCGACGGATCGAGGTCGAGGCGGAGGCGCGACTGTACGCTGATGATGGACGTGAGCGAGTCCGACGGGACGAACGTGCGGACGTAGGTCCCCTCGTCCGGCGTGCGCTCCGGCAGAAACTCGTCGAGCTGGATGATGCCGTCCTCCGGCGTGTCGCCACTGCCATCGACCCAGACGAACTGTCCCAGCTCGGGACCGGTGCGTACGTAGATTTCCTGGAGCGTCGGTGTCCGTTCGGTCTGGGCCTCGTAGAACCAGTTCAGGTCGAGCGCGCGTCGCCAGGGCCGGTAGCTCCCGTCCGATTGCAGCACGAGCGACTCGACGTCTTCGCGCCGCTGCTCCACCCGGAATGCATCTGTAAAGCGACGCTGCCGGTACCCGATGCTGCCGGTCGCCTTGAACTGTTCGCCGGGCCGGTAGGCCGCCTCCGAGCGGACGGTCCAGGCCCGCGAGGCGTCGCGCAGCTGCCCGCCGAGCGGCAGGTCTTCGACGCGCAATTCGACCTGCCCGCCCACCTCCAGGCGCTCCGTGCGCCAGCCGAGGCCGGGCCGCACCTCGACGAACGCAATCGACCCGCTCGTCAGGCTGTCAGCGCCCAGGACGCGCTGCCGCCGCCGCTCCTGCTCCACCTCCACGCGGGGCACGAGGCGACGGTCCAGCAGGGGCTGCTCCAGGTCGAGGCGCTGCCGCAGCCAGCGACCGTCCTCGTCGTTGGGCGGGCCGGGGCCCGTGCGTAGCGAGTCGGTGCTCTGGATCACCTCCAGCCGGTAGCCCACGCGCGGAAATCCCGCCTCACCCAGATCGAGCGACAGATCCTGCCGCGTGCCCCGGAAGCCCTCCCCCAGCCGGATGCGGCCGACCGCCCCTTCCAGGCGCGATTGCTCGGTAAATGCCCACGCGAGGGTCGCCTCATCGACCACTTCGTCGTACGGCTGCACGGTGCTGCCGTCGCTGCTCAGGCCCGACAGGCCCAGGTTCCAGCGTCGGGCAAACTCGACGGGCCGCGTCCGGTCGAACGAGGCGAAGTGGTCCCCGGCGAAGCGGCGGCGCAGGGACG
>JAAAOL010000487.1 GCA_009908885.1 Bacteroidota bacterium
GCCCGGCGCCGCGTGGGCGGGGCCGGTCGGCTCTTGCGTCCCGACTTGGCAGCCGGCGAGTACGAGCGCCATGGGCAGAACCAGGACCGAGAGGGCGAGTGCCAGATGCGTCGTTCGGACAAAGCAGTTCATCGTTGCAGTAGAGGTCAAAGGTGGACGTTTGGGATGCGAGACGGCCTGAAGGCGGGCGGTCAGAAACCGACCGACAGCCCGATTTCTACAGTCCGGCCGGTGAGAACGTGGTTGTCAAGGCGTCCGGGAATGCCCTGGTAGGCGACTTCCGCTTCGTTCGTTAGATTGCGCACCTGAACGATCAGCTTCGGCGATCCGGGAACGAGGCCCGTGCGTCCAAAATCAAAGCTGCCCGTGAGGTCGACCGTGCTGTATTCGTCGACGTAAATGTCCTCGGAAGGACTTCCTTCCACGTCGTCGAGGTACTCGCTCTGGAAGTGGAACGCGAGACGCATCTCCAGACCTCCCTTCTGGTAGTACGGGATGATGTTGTAGATCAAGTCGGACTGCTCAAAGAAGGGCAGCTCATCGTCACGCTCGGGCACGTCGATGTTGGAGCTAATCACCGCCACGTCCGAGGTGATGCCAAGCCCATCGAGCGGAGCAGGCAGAAACGTGAGGGGCTGGCGGTACGTCACCTCAAGCCCCCGAATGTGGCCGGTGTTTGCGTTTCGCAGCTGGAAGAATCCCACTGCATCGAAGAAGCGACCTTCACCGAACGGATTCTCCACGTCGCGCTCCAGTGAACTGAAGCCGTAGATCGTATCCTCAATGCGCTTGTAGAAGCCACCGATAGACAGCAGGCCGCCCGGCTGAAAGTAGTACTCAGCAAACACGTCGACATTCATCGCCTTGAACGGCTTTAAATTCGGGTTCCCCTCCTCGATGCCCGCCACAAAGACACCCGGTCGGCCGTCAATCTCTTCGATCTCAACTTCGCTGAAGCCAGCCAGCTGCTCGTAGTCCGCCCGGCCGATCGTGTTGCTCCACGCGCCTCTGAAGATGAGATTGTCCACCGCCGAATATTTAACATGAATGGACGGAAGGACGTTTGTGTAGTCGGTATTGAAGGTCTGGGACGTAATGGTCGGGACCGGCGCTCCGGGCTCCTCGACGAGCCGAAACCGCCTGGACTCGGTCCGGGTGTGCTCGACGCGCGCCCCGCCCAGCAGCTCGAGTGAACCGAGCCTCACGTTTCCCATCACGTACCCGGCGTAGACGCCCTCGCGGTTGTCGGAGTCGTTTTCGACCGCCTCGGTCGCCGACTCGCCCACGTTTTCGCGGAAGATGCTCTCATTATCCTGGTTCGCCTGAAAGAACTCTTCGAAGGCGAGGATATCGCCCGTCACATATTGGCTCGTCCCGCCCTGGATGACGCCGGGCGTCGGCAACGCGAACTGGTCCAAAGTGATGACGGTCGGATCCGATGGAGGCCTGAATTCGCGTTCGATGTCGTCAATGACCTTGTCGCGGACGCGCACGTTCGCCCCGGTCTTGATGAAGCCGTTGTAGGAACCGAGGCCCACGTCCCAGCGGAGATCGGTGGAAAACCCGAAGGTATCCTCCGTGTTCGTCTCCGACTCGCGGTCGAACTCAACCCACTGATAGTTCGCGGGATCGCGCACGAAGGCCGGGTTCTCGGGTTCCAGCGTCACGAAGCGGTTTCGCGTGTCAAAGAAAGCAGCCAGTTGGTCGAGGTTTACGCCGCTCCGCACGTCGTCTAGAAGCGGAGCAATGAACTCCGCGTCCCGGTTGAAGCGATCGAGCGTGCCGCGGGTATAGGTGCCATCGACGCTGAGCCTCAGCGCGCCAAAAATGCGCTCACCGCCCGCCGCAAATCCCCACAAGTCCTCGGCTTCATCGTCGAAGCTCACGTCAATGTCCGCCAAACCCTGACTGAAGCGACCGGACGTCGCCGTGAGCATCTCCAGGCCTCCGAACGGAAAACCGTATTCGTACTCGGAGTTCAGGTCAGTCTCGTCGGTGTGTGTGTAGTACCCGCGAGCGAAGAGTGTGGTTTGGGGCGAGGGTCGGAAGTCAAAGTTGGCGGTCAGCCCGTAGCGCGTGCGCTCGTTGTCCTCAACGATGGGCTCCACCTCCTCTGGGAGGAATGTCTCCGATCCGCCGCCCTCGACAAACTCGGAAAGGGGCACCCAGTCGTTTATATTGGCTTCGGTCGCCGTGAAGTCGCGCCGTGAGATGTTTCCTGACACGACGATGCCAAACTGATCGCGCGCTCCGAACTGGGTCCCGGCAGTGAGGCTTCCTCGGAAGGGGAATTTTTCGTCGTTAAATTGGCTCTGCTGGTCGTGGCGGAGCCCGCGTATGGAGCCGAACGCAAACGGACCGCTGCGGTCGAAGGCCGTCAGCGTATTGATGTTGACCGTTCCGCCGACGGCATTTCCGTCCATGTCGGGCGTTACGGCCTTCGTGACTTCGACGCTGGACACCATCTCAGCCGGCAGGAGGTCCAGTGCCGTAGCGCGCGACTCCGCGGTGGACGCCATAGACTGGCCGTTGAGCGTGACATTGTTAAGATTGGCCTGGCTGCCACGAATGGACACGAAGCGGCCCTCCCCACGGCTCGTCTGAATCACGATGCCCGGTAGGCGCTGCACGGCCTCCGCGACGTTGAGCTCCGGCAGTTTGCCGATCTCGTCGGCGGAGAGGACGTCGATCACGTTCAGGGCCTGGCGCTTCTGATTGATGGCGCGTAGCTCGCCCTCGCGAAGCCCGGTAACGACAACCTCACCGGACTGGAGCACCTGACTATCTAAAGTGAATGTGACCTCGATGGCGGGGCCTTCAGCGCGCACCTCGAGGGTCGTGTCGGCTGTTACGAAGCCTACAAATGACGCGGTGACCGTTTGCGTCCCGACCGGAACGCCGCGGAGCCGAAAACGGCCGTTCCGATCGGTCGATACGCCGATCGTCGTGCCGTCGATGACAACGTTCGCTCCCGGTAGCGGGATGCCGCTCGCGGCTTCGGTGACGCGGCCCACGACCGTGCCGCGCGCCTGAGCGAACACGGCCTCCGGCGAAAAGGTGGCGGATACAATGAACGCCAGTACGAGGGCGATGACGTAACGGATACGCATGACAGTACGGGTCGCGGTGAGAGGTGATGGAATCCTACGCGCACGCAAGACCTGAGCGCACCTAAAGGGTAGATGACGTGCCCGTAGCTGTTGTTAGCGAGCAGTTATGAAACTGTCGCCCTATCGTTATTACGAGCGCGTGTCCGAGAGCCGTTGGAGTGCCTCCAATAATCTGATCCAGTGCGTATGTTAGGGTCAAGCCGCTAACCTCCCGGTGACCCAAATGAAAAAGAAGAATCACACGCCCGAGCAGATTATCGAAAAGCTTCGGAAGGTCGAAGCCCTCACGTCCCAGGGCCAGACGGTGGCGCAGGCCGTGAAGGCCATCGAAGTCAGCGAGCAGACCTACTACCGCTGGAAGCGCGAATACGGGCGCATGGACCGCGACCAACCGGGGCGGCTCAAGGAGCTTGAGAAGGAAAACCGGCGCCTGAAGAAAGTCGCCCGTGAGCAGGCGCTCGACATCGATATTCTGAAAGAAGTTGCGGAGGGAAATAGACTATCTCATGAGATAGCTCGTTAAGCCCGTCGCGAAAGCGCAGAGCTGTTCGCCACGTCCAAGACGAACTGGGCGTGAGCGAGCGGCGGGCGTGCCATGTCGACCCGTCAGCCCCGGTCGACGCAGCGCTACCAGAGCCAAAGGCCTGACAAAGACCGAGCACTGACAACACGAATGTACGAGCTAGCGACCAGTCAACCGCGATTCGGCTACCGGCGCATTGCTGCGCTTTTGCGTAGTGAGGGCTG
>JAAAOL010000442.1 GCA_009908885.1 Bacteroidota bacterium
AAGAGCGCGTGGTATGGGCGCTCCGTGATGATGCGCACCTTGAGGCGGTAGTTCGGGTCCCAGCCCGCATAGCCGTCCACCACGTAGAGGCGATCCAGCGTGTTGAGGTAGTCGCACGCCCGCTGGTGGTTGATGTCGAAGGTGTGCTCGTCGATCTTCATGTTGATCGGCCCCCACCAGATGTCATCGCGGCTCTGGGGGTTCTCCACGATGCGCTTGTCCAGCGGACTGCGCCCTTTCTTCTCGCCGGAGCGGACGATGAGCGCCCCCTTGTTGGAGATGGCGGCGTCCTTCTCGTAGCGCACCGCTTCTTCGTAGAGGCGGGCAGGAGCGAGATTGCGGCGGACGTCTTCGACGTCGAGTCCGTGTTGCTTGAGATTGAAGGTAGCCATGATGTATTCGCCTGCGGCTTGAGTGAGGAAGGGTTTGCGAGGATGGTGCGCCGAAAGCCGACGTGCTCGGTGTCGCTTTCACTGTGGGTGTTGTCGATGCCTAAAGGTAAAAAGCAGCCGCCCACTTTGTATCCAAAAAATGTGAGTTTCGCCCCATATTGCCTGTGGTGACATCCCCTACACCCCCGATCTCCGGACGACGGTGCGTTCGCCAACTTTCCATTGCACTTGTCGTTAACAGTGTTAACTTCCTGATGGTCAGCTACCAACGGTCTTCGCTTTTCCTATGGCTACATCAACTTCGAACGGACGCGCCGTCGTCCTGGTGGACGGCTGCCGCACCCCTTTCCTCCGCGCAGGCACGGACTACGCCAAGCTCATGTCGTACGACCTCGGTCGGATGGCGCTCAAGGGCCTGCTCACCCGCACCGGCATCGACCCGGCCACCATCGACCGCGTCATCATGGGGTCCGTCGTCCAGAACGTGAAGACGCCCAACGTGGCGCGCGAGGCGGCCCTCGGCGCGGGCATCCCCAACAGCGTGCCTTGCTTCACCGTCTCGATGGCCTGCATCTCGTCGAACCAGGCCATCACCTCCGGCGCCGAGCTCATCCTGGGCGGCCAGGCGGACATCGTCGTAGCGGGCGGCACCGAGAGCCTGTCCGACGTGCCCATCCTCTTCCAGAAGAAGGTGCGCGAGAAGCTGTTCGCCGCCCGTAAGGCCAAAAATCCGCAGGACTACCTGAACCTGATCAAGGGCCTCTCCCCCGCCGACCTCATGCCCGAGGCGCCGGCCATCGCCGAGTACTCGACGGGCGAGACGATGGGCGAGAGCGCCGACAAGCTGGCGGCCATGTTCGACGTCTCCCGCGAGGCGCAGGACGAGTATGCGCTCCGCTCGCACCAGCAGGCCGTCCACGCCCGCAACGAAGGCTGGATGGGACAGGAGATCGTCCCGACGATGACGCCGCCCGACTTCGAGCCGGTCACGGTGGACAACGGCGTCCGCGACGACACCAGCATGGAGAAGCTGCGCAGCCTCTCGCCCGCCTTCCACAAGCCGTACGGCACCGTCACGGCGGGCAACGCCAGCTTCCTGACGGACGGCGCCTCGGCCACGCTGCTGATGTCGGCAGAAAAAGCCGAAGAGCTAGGCTTCACGCCCAAGGCGACCCTGCGCCACTACACGTACGTCGCCCAGGACCCCGATAAGGAGCTGCTGCTCGGCCCGGCCTACGCGATGCCGCAGGTGCTGGACGCCGCCGACCTCACGCTCGACGACATCGACGTGTTCGAGTTGCACGAGGCCTTCGCCGGGCAGGTGCTGGCCGTGCTGGAGGCGATGAAGCGCAACGGCCCGGGCGAGATCCCGATGGAGAAGCTGAACACCTGGGGCGGCTCGCTGTCGCTGGGCCACCCGTTCGGCGCGACGGGCGCCCGCCTCGTCACGCAGACCGCCGACCGGCTGCAGCACGAGGACGGCCGCTACGGGCTGCTCGCCGCCTGTGCTGCCGGCGGCCTCGGCCACGCCATGCTCATCGAGCGGGCCTAACGTCCCGCGTCACAGGTCTATCAGGTCCGCACGTCGACGGTCGGGAGCGTCACAGAGCCACCATATTCACGGGGAAGCCACGTTCCCCACGCAGCGACCTCCCGACCGGACCGCCCTCCGACCTGATAGACCTCCCGACCTTCTGACCTGACCACCCCCGACCTGATAACCCCGAACGATGATCCACGACTATCTCGACCTCGACTACCACGGCGACGTTGCCGTCGTCTGGATCGACGAGCAGGACGCCAAGGTCAACCGCCTGAACCAGCGCGCCCTCCAGGCCGTCGATGCTGTCATTGATGAACTGGAGCAGAGCGACCGGGCCCGCGCCGTCGTCTTCATCAGTCGCAAGCCGACCACGTTCATCGCCGGGGCCGACCTGACGATGATCCGCGACCTGGAGACGCCCGCCGAGGTGCGCACGATGATCCGCGAAGGGCACCGCCTGATGGCACGCATCCAGACGCTCGGCGTCCCGACGGTCGCCGCCATCCACGGCGCGGCGATGGGCGGCGGCCTGGAAGTGGCCCTCGCCTGCGACTACCGCATCGCCACTGACGTAGCGACCAAGCTGGCCCTGCCCGAGGTGAAGCTGGGCCTGCTGCCCGGCAGCGGCGGCACGCAGCGCCTCCCGCGCCTCGTCGGCCTCCAGCAGTCGCTGGACATGATGCTGACGGGCAAGAACATCTACCCGCGCAAGGCCCGGCGCATCGGCCTGGTGGACGACCTCATCTACGAGGCGGGCCTGCTCGACGCGGCGCTCCAGGCCGCCCACGGCCTCGCCGACGGCAGCCTCCGCCCGGACCGCGACCTCGACCTGACGGACAAGCTACTGGGCAGCACGTCGCTGAGTCGCAAGGTGGTCTACCAGCAGGCCGAGGCCAACGTCAAGAAGGAGACGAAGGGCAACTACCCGGCGCCGTTCAAGATTCTGGAGTGCGTCAAGACCGGGATGGAGCAAGGCTTCGAGGCGGGTCTGCAGAAAGAAGAAGAGCTGTTCGCCGACCTCGTCTTCACGCCCGAGTCGAAGGCGCTCGTGAGCCTCTTCTTCGCCAAGCAGGAGGCCGACAAGAACCCGTGGAAGGACGACGTGCGCGACGTGCACCTCGTGGGCGTGCTGGGCGCGGGCCTGATGGGCGGCGGCATCGCCGAGGTCTCCGCCGAAGGCGACATGGACGTGCTCGTCAAAGACATCGACCTGGAGCACGCCGCCTCGGCCAAGAAGGTCGTCTGGAACGATCTGACCAAGAAGGCCAAGAAGCGCATCATCTCCACCTTCGAGCGCGACCGGCTCGTCGAGCGCGTCAGCCCGGTGGGCAGCTACGACCAGTTCGACGACGTGGACCTCGTGATCGAGGCCGTGCCCGAAAACCTGGACGTCAAGCATCAGGTGCTGAAAGACGTGGAGGCGATCGCACGCGAGGACTGCATCTTCGCCAGCAACACGTCCTCCATCCCCATCGACGACATCGCCGAGGCGTCGGACCGCCCCGAGACGGTGCTGGGCATGCACTACTTCTCGCCCGTGCCCAAGATGCCGCTGCTGGAGATCATCCGCACCGAGCAGACCGCCGACTGGGCGCTGGCCACGGCGTTCGACGTGGGACAGCGGCAGGGCAAGACCGTCATCGTCGTGAACGACGGGCCCGGCTTCTACACGACGCGCATCCTGGCCGTCTATATGAACGAGGCGCTGCTGCTGCTGGAAGAGGGCGCCGACATCGAGCAGGTGGACAAGGCCATGGTGCAGTGGGGCTTCCCGATGGGCCCGTACACGCTGTTCGACCTCGTGGGCATCGACGTGGGCGCCAAGATCACGGAGGTGATGAAGGGCTATCTGAAGGACCGCGTGGACCGCGACATGAACATCAGCGCCTCCGCAACCAAGCTGGTGGACGCGGGCTATACG
>JAAAOL010000250.1 GCA_009908885.1 Bacteroidota bacterium
GCGCCCCCCGCGTCATGCTGCGCCCTTCCCGCGCGCCTTTCGCACCCGCAGAAACGGGGGCGGACACGGCGAACGGAAGGAAACGCGATGAAGGTTGGAATCGTCGGCGCCGGGCAGGTCGGCGCGACCGCGGCCTACGCGATCGGGCTGATGCGCGCGGCGCAGGAGGTGGTGCTGGTCGACCGCGACCCCGCGCTCGCCGAGGCGCAGGCGGCCGACATCCTGCACGCCATGCCGTTCGCCTCGGCCACGCGGATCGGCGCCGGCGGCTACGAGGCCCTGGCGGATGCGGGGGTCGTGATCCTCGCCGCCGGGGTGAACCAGCAGCCGGGCGAGAGCCGGCTCGCGCTGCTCGGCCGCAACGCGGCGGTCTTCGAGGAGGTGATCGGGCAGGTCCTCTCGGTGGTGCCCGACCCGATCCTCGTGATCGCCACCAATCCGGTGGACATCATGACCACCATCGCCTTCCGCCTCGACGTGGCCGGCCCCGCGGAGCTGGCCATCTACGACACCCGTGGCCAGCGCGTGCGCACCCTCCTGAGCGAGGCAATGCCCGCGGGCAACCACGAGGTCATCTGGGACGGCCAGACCGACCGCGGCACCCGTGCCGCGTCGGGCACCTACTTCTACCGCCTGGAGACACGGGACTTCGCGCAGACGCGCATCATGACCCTGCTCCAGTGATTCCACCGTCGTGACATGGAACGGGGACGGCGGGCTGCTGCGCGGACGCCTTCCACCAGCTGTCCGCCGTCTTCGGTCACGCTTTCCTTTTCTGATCAGAAACGCCGTCTCATGAAAACACCTCACTTGCTCTTTTTCGCCCCCCTGCTCGTCCTCACCCTGTCCGCGTGCGACAGCGCCGAGGACGACGCTGGCGTGCACATCGTCCACTACGACGGGCCGCCGATCGAACAGAACAACGTCTTCGATTCGTGGCAGGGCCGCGTGGAGGAGGTTCTCACGGGCACCCGCGTCGTCTTGAAGGCCACATCTCGACGAGACAGCCTGATCCTCTTTTACGAGCCAGACCACGCGCTCCCCGTGGAAGGAATATTATATCACAATGGCGCCAACCAAATGCACGTGCTCTACGACGGAGTCATAGCAATCCAAGACTGGCAGATCGACGGCATCGTCAGCGGTCAGTACGAGGGTGAACTGAGAGGCTTGCAGAATCCGAGAGGTGGCATCGGGGCGCGGACAGACGGCGTGTTCTGGGTCGACCTCTCCGAATAGCCGTAACCGCACCTGTACCTTCGTCATGCAACGTACCTGCCTTCTCCTAGCCTGCCTGCTCGTCCTCAGCCTGTCCGCCTGCGACAGCGCCGAGGACGACCCCGGTGTGCGCATCGTCCGCTACGACGGGCCGCCCATCGAGCGGAACAACGTCTCCGATTCGTGGCAGGGGCGTGTAGAGGAAGTCCTCACGGGCACCCGCGTCATCCTGACCGATTCGATCTTTGGGGACAGCCTCATCCTCTTCTACGAACCCGATCAGGAGCTTCCCGTCGGCGGAGCGGCCTATTACCGCAACGACTACCAGACCTACGCCATGTACAATGGCGTGATCGCCATCCAGGACTGGTACATTGACGATGTCGCCAGTGGCTCGTTTAAAGGTGACTTTCGCGGATTACAGTATCCGCTTGCGGGTGCAAATTCCCATAGAGGTACGTTCCTGGTCGATCTCTCCGAGCAGCCGTAACCTCATCAGTACCGGCACCATGCATCGTATCTGCTTTCTCATCCCCCTGCTCGTCCTCACCCTGTCCGCGTGCGACAGCGCCGAGGACGACGCTGGCGTGCGCATCGTCCGCTACGATGGACCGCCCATCGAACGGACCGAATTCATGGACTGGGTCGGCCAGGTGGAGGAGACGTTTACCGGCACCCGCGTCGTGCTCACCTCCGCGACCGGGTCCGCTGACATCAGGGGAGATAGCCTCATCCTCTTCTACGAACCGGACGAAGACCTCCCCGTCGGAGGAACGCTGCGACGTACTTATTCTCTCGTGACTTGGGTGCTTCATGAGGGGGTAATCCGAATTCAGGACTGGGAGATCAACGGTGTCGTGAGCGGGCAGTTTGAGGGAACGCTGAGAAATCTGCAGAATCCGCTGAATGGGATTGGCACGCGAACAGGCGGCACGTTCTGGGTCGATCTCTCCGAGCAGCCGTGATCTTGCTGCAATCGATCTGTCGAATACCGGCCTTCGTGATGATGTAGTTCCAGCACTGGAGAAACCAAGAGCGCTCGCATTCGATCGCTGGATGGAGGATGAAGGGGGACGCGACGACGGGGAGCCCTCCGTGTCCCCGCGTCATCCCTGCTCCGTGTCCCCGCGTCATCATCTACCAGCATTCCATCCTCCATCCTCTACCCTCCATCCTCCAATCCTCCCCATGTCCGTCCTCCGCATCGCGTGCCTCCTGACGTTCGGCCTCATCGGCCTGGGGCTCGTCGCCGCGACGCCGGGGCAGGCGCAGACGGCCCTCGTGCGCGGCTTCGTGACGGACGCCGCCACCGGGCAGCCGCTGCAGGGCGCCACCGTGGCCCTCCTGCGAGACACCGTCCTCGTCACCGGCACGGCCACCGACGGCGACGGCCTCTACGTCCTGCCGCGCCTCGCGCCGGGGACGGTCCGGCTGCGCGTCTCGTTCGTCGGCTACCGGCCCCGGACGGACACGCTGCGCCTGCGTCCGGATGCGGTGCGCACGGCCAACGTGGCGCTCGCCCCCGCCGCTGCGGCGCTAGAAGAGGTCGTCGTCGAAGAGGCGGGCGCCCCCGCGCAGGCCGGGCAGCGGACGCTGCGCCCGGCCGACCTCGCGGCCCTGCCTGCGCCGGACGTGACAGGCGACCTCGCCAATGCGCTCACCGCCCAGCCCGGCATCGTGACGACGGGTGACCAGGGCGGACGGCTCTACGTGCGGGGCGGCGAGCCGTCGCAGAACCTGGTGCTGGTGGACGGCATGCCGGTCTATCAGCCGGTGCACCTCGTGGGCCTCTACTCGGCGCTGCCGGCCGACGTGGTGCAGCGCGCCGACGTGTACGCGGGCGGCTTCGGCCCCGAGTTCGGCGGGCGGCTCTCGTCGGTGATCGACGTGACCACGCGCAGCGGCAACCTGCGTCGCCTCGCCGGAGCGGCCTCGCTGTCGCCCTTCGTCAGCGGGCTGCGGCTGGAGGGCCCGCTCGCGCCGGGCGCGGCGTCGGTCCTGATCTCGGCGCGGCGGTCGTTCGTGGACGAGGTCGCCGGGCCGCTCGCCGGGACGGACCTGCCGTACCGGTTCGACGACCAGTTCGTCAAGGTGAGCGGCCTGCCGAGTCCGAACAGCCGCCTCTCGGTGCAGGCGCTGCGCACGTACGACCGGGGCACGTTCGGCTCGGCAGACCCGGACCTGCTCCGCGCCGACCGCATCACGTGGACCAATTACGCCGCCGGGGCGCGCCTGCTCATGCTGCCCGCCGCGCGCCCGATCTCCGCCGAGGTGGTGGCCTCCTTTTCCTACCTGGACATGACCGTCGGCCCCGAGGCCACGCCGCTGCGCGCCTCGTCGATCGCCCAGGGCCAGGCGACGGCGGACGTGACGCACTACCTGGGCGCATTCGACCTGCACTGGGGGCTGTTCGTGGGCACCTCGGCCTATGCGTACGAGCTGGGCGGGCTCTTTCAGATTCCCGACGCGGAGCGCACCTTCGCCACCGAGGCGGGCGGGTACGTCGCCTTCGCCGTCCGGGCGGATCGCCTGGAGCTGGCGCCGGGCCTGCGGATCTACGCGCTGCCCAACCAGCGGCAGGTGTTCGCCGAGCCGCGCGGGCGGGTGCAGTTCACGGCGGGACGGCACCGGGTGCAT
>JAAAOL010000191.1 GCA_009908885.1 Bacteroidota bacterium
AGCAGCAGTTTCCGCACCATCCCCTCGCCTTCCAGGCGCGCCTCGCCCTCGGCCAACACTTCTACACCCGGGGAGAATACGACCGCACGTTGAATGCGCTGCAGAGCGTCCTCGACGACGAGCCGCCCACCGAGATCGCCGCAAAGGCGCTGTACTGGATGGGCGCCGCCGCGCTCGAACAGGGCCGGACGGCGCAGGCGCTGGACTACTACCAGCAGGTGACGGACGACTACCTCTACACCGAGACGGCGCCGCTGGCCATCTATGCTACGGCGTTCATCCACGTGCAGCAGGACGACTACGACGCGGCGGTGGAGGCGTTCGAGCTTCTCACCGCCCGCTACCCGGAGTCGCCGTACGCCCGCAACATCGGGCTGGCGCTGGCCGAGGTCTACTATGAACTCGGTGACTATGAACGGGTGATCGAGGAGGTCGAGAAGCGGCTGCCCCGGCTGGACGAGGAGGCGCGCGAGCGGGCGACGTTCCTGCAGGCGGAGGCCTACAACCAGCTCCGCGACAGCGACAACGCCATCCTCTACTACCAGCGCTTCACCGAGCAGGACCCCGACAGCCCCTACTACCGCCGCGCCCTCTACGGCCTGGCCTGGAATTACTACTTCGAGGGCGTGTACGAATGGGCCGCCGACCGCTTCGCGCAAGTCCATGCGGGACACCGTGACGACCTGGCGATGGAAGGTCAGTACTACGAGGCCGTCAATCGCAAGCTGAACGGCAAGCCAGGCGTCGCGGCCGAGCAGTTCGGCACCGTCGCCGACCGCTGGCCCGATGGCCGCCTCGCCGACCGGGCCGTCTTCGAGCAGGGGTTGACGTTGTACGAACTGCGTCAGTGGGAGAAGGCCCATGGGGCGTTCAGCCGCCTCGTGGATGAGTATGCGGACTCCGATCTGCTGGGCGAGGCGTTGCGCCTGCGCGGATACACCAACATCGCGCTTAACGACTTCGACACCGCACTGGAAGACTTCGACCGGGCCGTCGCCCTGGACGCGGCCCCGCCAGAACTCAAGCAGGAGGTGCTCTTTCAGAAGGCGTGGCTGCTCTACCGGACCGGCGCGTATGATGAGGCGGCCGAGGCGTTCCAGGACATTCACGAAGAGACGCCCGGCAGTCCGAAGGCGAGCGATGCCCGGTTCTGGGCTGCGGAGAGCCGGTACCAGGACGGTCGTCTGGATGCGGCGGAAGACGGCTTCGAGGCCTACCTGGAGGATCACCCGACGGGCCGCTACGTGGAGGCCGCCCACTACGCCCTCGCCTGGGTGTACTTTCGCCAGAACCGTTACCAGGAAGCGATCTCCGCCTTCCGCACCTTCCTGGACGACTATCGCGGCGCGGACGATGCCGTCCCTTATCGCTCGGACGCGATGCTGCGGCTGGCCGACAGTCACTATGCCTTGAAGCAGTATCCGCAGGCCATCGAGGCCTACCAGCAAGTGGGCCTCAGCGGTGGCGACTATGCGCAGTATCAGGTCGGACAGGCGTTTTACAATGCGGGCGACGCTTTCGAGGCGATCTCGGCCTTCCGGGAGCTGCTGGAGGCGTACCCCGACAGCAACTGGCGCGAGGAGGCGCAGTACACGCTGGCTTATCTCTACTTCCTGAACCAGGACTACGACCAGGCTATCGCGTCCTACCAGGAATTGATCGAGGCCTATCCGCGGGATCCCCTGGCGGCGAAGGCCCAGTACGGCATCGGCGATGCGCACTTCAACGCGGGCAACCTGGACGCCGCCATCGAGGCGTACTCCGCCGTCCTGGAGCGCTACCCGGACAGCCCGTTCGTCTCTGACGCCGCCAGCAGCATCCAGTATGCCCTCATCGGGCTGGACGATGCCGACCGCGCCGAGGCCCTTATCGCCGACTTCGCGGAGCGCAATCCTAACTCACGCGTGGTGGATGAACTCCGATTCCGGCGGGCCGAGGTGTTATACCAGGGCGGCCAGTCGCAGCAAGCGCTGACGGCCTTCCAGGACTACCTCGCCACGGCCAATGCCCCTGAGCTCCGGGCGGATGCTCAGTATTATGTAGGCGTCATCCAGGCCGAACAGGACCAGCCGGAGGCTTCCATCGAGGCGTTGCAACGGGCCGCCAGCGCCTCCGCCGGAACGCACCGCGCCGATGCGGCACAGCGTCTCGGGCGGCTCTACCTGGACCAGCAGCAGTACGAGGCCGCCCTCCGCACGTATCGCCGCCTCGAACAGCTGTCGGACGATCCCGCGCGCACCGCCCAGGCGATGTATGGCCAGGGCATCGCCCTCGTCGAACTGGGGCGCCCCCAGGAAGCGGAAGACCTGCTGACGGCGTCGCTGCAAGATCAGTCTGAAGACGACGCCCCGCCCGCAACGCTCCTCGGACTGGCGCGCGTCTACCAGTCCACCGGACGCCCCGCCGATGCGATGCGCCTCTACCGCGACATCGCGAATCGCAGTGACGATGAGGCTGGCGCTGAGGCGCTCTACCGCCTGGGCGAGCTCCTCGTCGATCGCGAAGAGTACGAGGTGGCCGTCTCTCAGCTGAGCCGGATGCCGACGCTCTTCAGCGGCTTCAGCGAATGGGTGGCTCGGAGCTTCCTGCTCCAGGCCCGCGCCTTCCGCCAGCTCGGGCAGCCCGGGGAAGCCGGACGCCTCTATGATCGCGTCGTCGAGCAATTCCCCGGCACGCCCTACGCCGACACCGCCGAGCAGGAAAAAGCGCGTCTGTAAACCCGTTTCCCACCATGCCAACTCCCTCCTTCATGCTATTCTCTCGTCCGCTCCGGCTCGTCGCTCTACTGCTGGGCTGGGGGCTCGTGTTCAGCCTCTCCGCCACAGAGAGCCACGCGCAGCGGCAGGATACCACGTCGGTCTTGCCCGACATCGCCCCGCGGGAGGTCGAGATTCGAGGCCAGCTCGAAATCTCGCTGCCGTCGCTGCGCCGCCAGCCGCTCGTGGGCTTCAATCCGCCCCCCCGCATCCCGACCATCCCCGTCGACCGGGCACCGTGGGTGGGGTCGTACAAGCAGGAGTCCGCCGACCTGCCCGGGAGCCCGCTGCGCGACCCCGAGCCTCCGCCCGCGCTGACCGGCGCCAACTATCCCCCGGCGGGCGGCATGATGTCGGCCTGGGGCGGGCGCTACTTCAGCCGCAGCGTACGGGCGCGGCTGGGCGGTCCCGTCGCCACGAATACCTTCCTGCACGGACGCATCGACTACGACGGTCTCGACGGGCACACCCCCGACGACGACCAGCCGGACGTACAGACGCCTTCCGACGCCTTCGACGGCGAGGTGCGGCTCCAGCGCTATGGTGAGCAATGGTCCGTGGGCGTTACGGGACGAGGATTTTATGAGTCGTTCACCCTATTCGCGGCCCGCCCCGATCCGCGCCTCGATCCGCGCCTGCCCGAAGTCATCCCCGAGCCGGTGCGCAAAGGCGGCGGCGGCACGGGCGAGCTCTCCCTGCGTCGGCTCGTCCCGGAGTCGGTTCAGGTCGATGCGACCCTCTGGTACGGGAATGCCCGCTATCAGACGCGCCGGTTTCTGAGTGCGGAGACGGACGGCAGTCTGTTGATTCGCGCCCAGCAGCACGTCGGCCTGGACGCGTCGCTGACCGTGCCGCGGGACGGCCTGGACCTGTGGCTCGACGGCGACGTGAAGGACCTGGGTCTGGGTGGTGACGTGGATGCTGCTCGCGGGGGCAGCGTGGCCGGCGGGCTGGCCTTCCAGGATCCTCAGCGGTACCGGATTCGGCTCGGCGCGCGCTACCTCGGCGCCTGGTCCGACGTGCCCGGCCTGACGTCGGAGCTTCAGCGCATCGACCGGGTCGCGCCCGACGTGCTCCTCGAAGCGTAT
>JAAAOL010000408.1 GCA_009908885.1 Bacteroidota bacterium
GGTCGCCCCGTCCGTCTTCGATGGTCATGCCCGGCGTCACGCCCTGCACCTTCATCGAGACGACCGACCACGGCGCGGTCGTATCTGGCCCGCTGACCGTATTCGGCCCACGCACCAGCTCCTCGATGGTCATGCGGTCGACGTAGTGACGCGGCGCGTACCAGGTCGAGCGGGGCACCTCACCCAGCGTGTTCACGTTGACGGCGGGCGCGTCGACCTCGCCGGGGCTGCCCAGCACGTTGCGCAGGGCGTTGTAGTAGTCGGAAACGACGAACTCCGCTGGCGGGTCGATGTCGAGCGTGTCGGGGTCGACCCGCACCGGATCGTCCGACAGGAACGTCTGGGCCTGCACCGTCGAGGCGGCTCCCCCGAAGAGGAGCAGGAGCATCAGGCCGAATGGAAGGCGGCGTAGCATATCGAGCGGGGAGCTATTCAGCGAAGCGAGTCGGCGGGGATGGCGAGGGCTATGTAAATCCATGAAAGCTGATTAGCACGTCGGTGCTGCTCGCCGCAACGCCAGGGTCATCGTCTCTCCCTTTCCAAAGGGAGAACAAGAGGGATGTGCACTGCTGAGACGGGCTGTGAACGGACATCCTCTCTGTCTCTTACTGAATCGAGTTCAGCACAGGCTCTTCGTGGAAGGAGAGGACCCAGGCGAGACCGTGAGGGGTGGGACGCTAATGTTCTTGGTTGATTCCACTTAGAAGAACGAGCCGATGCTGAAGAAGAGCTGCGTGTCCTCCTCGCTGCGGGCCCACTCCAGGCGGGCGACGGTCCGCTGACGGCCCAGCTTGAAGCGCGCTCCGACCCCCCACGACGTGGCGAAGTCGTCCGTCGCGATCTCGTCGGCGTTGCGGAAGACCTGCCCGGTGTCCAGGAAGGCGGCCAGGTCCATGAAGTGCCACACCTGCCAGCGGTACTCGGCGTTGATCAGCAGCGCGCCCCGGTCGTGGAAGCGAAAGTTGTCGAACCCGCGGATGGTGTCCGAGCCGCCGAGGGTGGGCAGCAGGTAGAAGGGCACCGCGTCGTTGCCCTGCGGCCACGTGTAGGTGACGAACTGGCGGAACGCAAGGCTCTGGTAGCCGCGCCGGAGGGGGATGTACTGCTGCGCCTCAGCGTCGGCGCGGAAGAAGTCGAGGTCGTTGTTGGCCACGTCCACGTGGTAGGCGGCCTCAGCGACGAGATAATAGCCGCGCCGGGCGTCGAGCGAGAGGCCGCGCAGGCGCGTCGAGGCGGGCGAGAAGCGCCGTCCGAAGCCGCGGATCGGCAGCAGGTCGCGCTGGTCGTACTCGGCGAAGGCGCCCACGATGACGTAGTCGGCGTCGTCCGTCAGGCCGGGGACGGCGTCGGCATCGAACCGGTCGCGCACGTTCGGGTATTCGTCGTCCGTGCCTGCGCCCACGCGGTTCAGCATCACCGACGCGTGCGCTCCGGCGAAGAACGGCGCCTGCTCCTCGGGTCGCCACCCGCCCACGCCGCCGATCAGCGCTTCGTCCCGGCGGTAGTCCGTGCGGTCGGCCTCGTCCGTCTGCGGGCCGATGCCGTAGAAGTCCTCCTGGGGCCGATGAAAATATCGTCCGAACCCGTAGGCGAGAAACCGCCCCGCCTCGTGGCCGCACCAGGCGCGCACGCCCCAGTAGCCGCGCAGGCTCGCCAGCGCCTCGGCGGCGATGAACAGCCGCTGGCGGGTCAGCGTCGGGTCGTAGCGGATCCCCGCCGTGCGCCCGGAACCAGACCCCAGCCCGCCGAGGACCGGCTGAAAGCCGTAGATGCTGAGCGTCGGAATCGTGAACTGCCCCTGCCCCCGCTCCACCGAGTACAGCGCCCGGTGAAGGAATCCCCGGTGGGGCGGCTCGACGCGCTGCGCCTTCTCCTCACGCTCCTGAGCCCACTGCGCCTTTCGACTTGCCTCCTGCCCCAGCGCGGGCAACGCAAGCACGGCGATCAGTAGCGAAAGGCATGCTGCTCGGTAGCACGCAGAGGTCATAGCAGAGTGGATCGGGACGCAGCAAGCGGGTGAGTGCTGATTCGTGCAAGGCCGAACTGCGTCGTTACGAAGACGCGGCCTCGGAGGCGGGCGAGGGCTGCTGAAGCCGCCACAGGTGGATGAACTCCAGCAGTTGCGCGGCGCCGGCGACGACGAGGTAGGCCAACAGCAGATGGAGGAAGGCCGAAAGCGTGACGTCGGGCCAGAGGGCGGCGGCGATGCCGAAGCACAGGCTCACCACGCCGAGCACCACCTCGTAGGTGCGATTCGCCTGGGCATAGCCGATCAGGAGCGCATACCACAGGGCGATGAAGCCGCTCAGGCCGAGCCACAGCCCGACGAGCGTCATCAGTAGCGCCAGGGGCATCCCGGGCGTCAGCACCAGCCAGGCGCCGCCGCCCACCTCCAGCAGGCCCAGCGCCACGAGCGGGCGCCACCGGCCATACCGGCACAGGCTGAGCGCCAGCGCGATGTTGAGGCCGCCCCCGACGAGCGCCAGGAGCCCGACGGCCACGCGCAGCGCTGCCGCCGAGGTCGACGGCATCCCGAGTACCGCCCCGGCCATGATGAGCATCACGATGCCGCGCGTCAGGGTCAGCCAGCGCATTCGTGTCACCTCCGTCGGTGTGCAGGTCGTTTGGGCCATGGGTCCGTGTCTCGGTGTTGCGTGTGCACGCTGATAGATCGCAAGGCCCATTCCAACGCCTGTTCCTGCCGCTACACAGCCTCAGGACCGTGATGGCAGATACCGAGGCGCGACATATCGCGGCGGCGTGACATTCCGCGACGTCGCGACGGGCTCATTCCGGGTTCGCCGGACAATGTCCGGAGAGGCAGTCAGGATGTTTGGTAGCGACGCCTCGGTGTGACGTTGCATGTTTAACCGCAGGACGCTGGGTTCAGCCATGTCGTTCATTTTTGGCTCGATCCAAAAACGAACCAGACGAGCGTATGCGACTCACGCCAGGCGATGCGTCGGGCTGACGGCGGCTCCCCTCGGATGGGGGCAGGTCGCAGCTATGGTTTCGGGGCATTCGTCCGGCGGATAATCTCGCAAGCCTACAGCGACGCGTCACTACGGATAGGTTCGTGACGGGAACCATCGTTACAAATCCCGACGTCAACACCCTGAATCGGTGTCACGGACGCTCGATGCCCAGCTTTTTCATGCGGGACCGCAGGGTGCTCGGATGCAGCCCGAGGCGGACCGCCGCACCGTCCTCCCCGGCGATTTGCCCGTCGGTCAGCTCCAGCACGCGGCGGATGTGGCGGCGCTGCACGTCCTCCAGGGCCAGCGAGGCGTCGGGCGCGTCCCGGCGGGGCGACCGCGCCGCCCCGAGGGCCGCGTCGAGCTGCAACGTGGTGCCGGACGTGAGGATGAGGGCACGCTCGATGACGTTTTCCAGCTCGCGCACGTTGCCGGGCCAGCCATAGGTCTGCAACTGCTCCATCGCCTGCTGCGGAATGACCTCGACGTCTTTGCCGAGCCGCGCGCTGTGCTTCTGCACGAGGTGACGCACCAGCAGCGGGATGTCGCCCGGGCGTTCGCGCAGGGGCGGCAGGCGGATGGGAAACACGTTGAGGCGGTAGTACAGGTCTTCCCGGAAGGCGCCGTCTGTGACAGCCTCCTCCAGATCGCGGTTGGTGGCGGCGATGACGCGCACCTCGACGTGCATCGTCTCGCTCCCGCCGAGGCGCGTGAAGCTGCCCTCCTGCAGGACGCGCAACAGCTTGGCCTGCAGTTCGAGCGGCAGGTCGCCCACCTCGTCCAGGAAGATGGTGCCGCCGTCGGCCAGCTCGAAACGGCCCTTCCGCCGTTCGGTCGCCCCGGTGAAGGCGCCCTTCTCGTGGCCGAAT
>JAAAOL010000405.1 GCA_009908885.1 Bacteroidota bacterium
GGACGCGGCATCGGTCGTCGCGTAGAAGCCCGCTCCCGGCAACGGCGTATCGCCCACACGTCCCGACGGGCGAAGCGGTGTGCCCCCGGTCGAGGTGGCCGCGGCGAGGCGGCCCTGACGGTCCCGTGCCACGCACCCGACGGTGCCGCGCGGATGGCGCGTTTCGCTGGACAGGAAGGGATGGCTGGTGTGATAGTCGTCGGCTTCTGCCCGGAGTCGTTCGTAGCGCGCCCGCTCCCGCTCGCAGATGAGCGATGCGTTGTCGACCAGCGGGACGCCTTCTGCTTTAGCGAACCGCTCCGCCCCCTCGCCCACCAGCAGCCGCACCTGGCCCTCGCCGCGTTCCAGCAGCCGCCGCGCCAGCCGCACTGGCCGCGCGATGCGCCGCACCGCCGCGACGGCTCCGAACGCCAGCGCCGTGCCGTCCATCACGCCCGCATCCAGCTCGACCGTGCCGTCCCGCGTGAGCACCGCCCCCTCCCCGGCATCGAACGCCCCGTGCCCTTCCATCGCGGCCACCACGTCGGTCACGACCTCCAGCGCTGGTGCACCGTCCAGCAGTGACCGTCGCCCCATGGCGAGTGCCTGCCGAAGTCCGTCCTGATGTGCCTCCAGCTCTGCATCTGGAATGTCCCAGGCGCCCCCGTGCACCAGCAGACAGGCGCCGTCGGGCGGTTCGGGAAGGGCTATGGCCCCGCTGGTGATGGTGGGCGATGATGATACAGCATCGTGCGACATGAGCAGGATCTCTCGATTGGGCGGTTCGTTGCGTCGATGCACAGTGCCGATGCCAAAACGAGCCTACTTCCGGTTTTATGCGTCGCTCAACGACTTCCTGTCGGCTGAGCGGCAGTATCGACGCCGTCCGTACGTCTTCCAGGGCCGCCCCTCGCTCAAGGATGTCATTAGCGCGCAGGGCGTCCCGCCGCCGGAGGTGATGCTGCTCCTCCAGAACGGCGCTCCGGCCTCGTTCGCGGATCTCTTGCACGACGGCGACCGCGTCAGCGTCTTTCCACGCTTCCACGCGCTGACCCCGGACGCCCCCTTCCGTCTTCAGCCGCCGCTCCCGTCGCCCCTCCGCTTCCTGACCGACGCGCACCTGGGCCGCCTCGCCAAGTACCTCCGCATGCTGGGCTTCGACACGCGCCTGCACGACGAGGACCCCGGCGATGCCACGCTGGCCCGCCTCACGGACGCCGACGACCGGCTCCTCCTCACCCGGGACCGGGACCTGCTCAACCGCAACCAGGTGCGCCACGGCTACTACGTCCGCGCGGAAGCGCCCGACACCCAACTCGACGAACTCGTCCGCCACTTCCATCTCGCCCCGCAGGCCGCCCCCTTCACCCGCTGCCTGCGGTGTAACGGCCTCCTCGACCGCGTCGACCCAGCGGCCCTCTCGGACCAGATCGAGCCCGCCATCCGGCAGCGATTTGAGGTCTTTCACCAGTGCCAGCGATGCGGGCAGGTCTACTGGAAGGGATCGCACTTCCGGCGCATGCAGGCGTTCGTGCAGCAGATTCTCGACGCTGAGGCTCACCGATGAGCCCATCAAATCTGCATCAAGAGGCTAAAGACTGTAACACACAGCGCCCGGGCCTCGTCAACTCTTAGCAGATCCAGCAACGATGCCGGGTGGCTGCGGTCTCTGTAACACGTCGCACGCCGTTCCGTAGGCCGCCCTGTCTTTTTCCTCACCATATCCTGGCTCCCCATGCGTACCCTCCTGCCCCTGCTGACGCTGTGTGCCCTCCTCGTCGTGAGCCTCTCCCAGACCGGATGCAGCAACGACGCCCAGTCGAAAGCACCCGAAGAGGAAGAAGACGCCCCCGCCGTGCCCGTCGAAGCGGCCACCGCTGAGAACGGCGCCATCTCCGCCTACTACACCGGCACCGCCTCCCTGGAGGCCGAAGACGAGGCGATGGTCGTCGCCCGCGCCAGCGGCGTCGTCGAGCAGATCTTCGTCGAAGAAGGGAATTACGTCAAGGCCGAGCAGCCGCTCGCCAAGCTGGACGACGACCGGCTGACGCTGGAACTGGAGCGGGCGCAGATGGAATTGGACAAGCAGCAGCGCGTCTTCGAGCGGACGAAGGGGCTGTATGACAAGAATCTCGTCAGTGAGGAAGAGTTCGAGACGGCCAAATCCAACTTCGAGACGGCCCAGGCCGCCCGCGACCTCGCTCAGCTCGACGTGGAATACACCACGATCCGCGCGCCGTTCAGCGGCGTCGTCTCCGAGCGCATGATCAAGGCGGGCAACATGGTGGGCACGCACGAGGCCGCCTTCCGGCTGACCGACTTCGACCCGCTGCTGGCCGTCATGCACGTGCCCGAGCGCGAACTGAACAAGCTGCGCACCGGCCAGACGGCCACGCTCCGCCTCGACGCGCTGCCCGATCAGACGTTTACCGGCACCATCGACCGGATCAGCCCCGTCGTGGACCCCGAGACCGGCACCTTTAAGGTGACCGTCGAGGTGCGTGATGAGAGCCGCACGCTCAAGCCGGGCATGTTCGGCCGCGTCCGCATCGTCTACGACACCCATGACGGCGCCATCCTGATCCCGAAAGCCGCCGTCGAGGCTGAGGACGATGCCGCCAGCGTGTTCGTCGTCCGCGACGACTCGGCGTTCCGGCAGGTCGTGCAGACGGGTTTCCAGGACGATCAGCATATCGAGATCACCGAGGGCCTCACGCCCGGCGACGTGGTCGTGACCACCGGCCAGAGCAGCCTGCGCGACAGCACCAAGGTCGAGGTCATCAACTAGAACCGACGCGTCGAAGAAACGACGAGCCGATGCATAGGATGCAGTTGATGTCGTCGTTTTCTCGATTCATCGATTCGATGTCCTACCGCCGTGGACTGGCCTCGGACGGCGTGTTCTGCCGAGCACATCTCCCTACAGCTACCCTGCACGTCTCATGAAAATCGTAGCACTGTCGACGCGGCGGCGGGTCACCATCGCCATGTTCACCATCGCCGTCATCCTCTTCGGCGTGGTGTCCCTCGGGCGGCTCAAGGTCAACCTGCTGCCCGACCTCTCCTACCCGACGCTGACCGTCCGCACGGAGTACCAGGGCGCGGCGCCTGCGGAGATCGAGAACCTGGTCACCAAGCCGGTCGAGGAAGCCCTCGGTGTCGTCAAGAACGTGCAGGAGGTGCGCTCCATCTCGCGCGCCGGGCAGTCGGACGTGGTGCTGGAGTTCGCCTGGGGCACCAGCATGGACTACGCCAGCCTCGACGTGCGTGAGAAGCTGGACGCGCTGATGCTACCGCTCGACGCCGAGCGGCCCGTCATCCTGCGGTTCGACCCGTCGCTCGACCCGATCATGCGGTTCGGCCTCGCCAAGAAGCAGCAGCCCGGTACGCTCCAGGCCGAGAGCGACTCCGAGACGCCCGTCCGCCCCGCCAGCCTGTCTAGTTCTGATGCCTCCCCCGATCTACTGGACGAAGCGGGCCTCAAGTCGGTGCGGCGCTACGCGGATGAGCAGGTCAAGAAAGACCTCGAATCTGCGCTCGGCGTGGCGGCGGTCAAGATCAGCGGCGGCCTCGAAGACGAGGTGCAGGTGTTCGTCGACCCCGAGAAGCTGAGCCAGCTCGGCGTGCCCATCGAGCGCGTCTCGCAGGTGCTCGAACAGGAAAACATCAACCTGTCCGGCGGGCGGCTGGAGGAAGGCACGCAGCAGTACCTGGTCCGCACGATGGGACAGTTCGAGACCGTGCAGGGCATCCGCGACGTGATCGTGGACCAGCGCAACGGGACGCCTATCTACCTGCGCGACGTGGCCGACGTGCGGATGGGCTTCAAGGAGCGCGAGGCCATCACCCGCATC
>JAAAOL010000542.1 GCA_009908885.1 Bacteroidota bacterium
CACGTTCTGCATCACGTAGGCGACGAAGTTATCGAAGTTCGTCCAGCGCAACTCGTTCACGCTGTGGCCAATCAACCCCGCCGTCACCGGAGCGAGGCCGCGCATGTCGCGCCACGAGAGCCCTGCGTCCTTGTCCACGTTGCGCAGATGCAATAGCTCATAGATGGCATCGAGCGACAGGCTCGGCGCGTAGCTCTTGAGCAGCATGAGCCAGGCGGCGGCCCAGCAGTTGTCGCCGTCCTGCTCGTAGTAGGGAAGCTCCAGCAGCCGAGCCTCGTGCGTAAGAGCGACCTCCACGGCGCCCTCGATGAGGTAGACGCCGTTGACCTGTCCCTGGAGCGTCTTTCCGCCCGTCCCGGCCAGGGGGACGATCAGCGCGCCGACCGCCGCGTCGTAGCTGCCGGTCAGGTACACAGTGTGGACGGAGTCCGGATCGGCCAGGAAAGTGACGCCCGTGCGCGCCGCCGCCTCTTCCGAAGCGACGGGTACGTGCAGGGCGAGGGCACCGACCTGTCCGCTCGCCACGTTCACGTGGATGGCCCGCTGATGGGGCGCGTCGAACCACGGGTTCGCATGCAGCGCGGACAGTTCGATCTGCGCCGTGCCGCTCTGCACGCCGCCGGGCGGCACCACGAGGCGGACGCCGTCCGGCAACTGCACGTCGCCGCCTGCGTCACCGACCGTGGCGACAGCCTGGTCGACGACCGGTTCGAGGCCCAGCGTGAGCGTCGTGGCGCCGGTGAAGGTGCGGGTCAGGCGGTGCTCCGCGTAGCCGTCCTTGCGGACGCTGACGGTGAGGGGCGCCGTCGGGGCAGCCTGCTTGGCGAGAGGCTGCGGGGCTGCCGTCGCCGCGCTCGTTCGGTGGACCTGCACCGTGGGCAGGCCGTCGGCATGTGCATTCAGCACGACCGCGCGCACCTGCTCGTGCGGTCCCTGCCGCAGATGGACGAAGTACACGCCGGGCGCGAGGCCGCGCAGGTCGGCGTCCACCGCGTGCGTGCCGGGGGAGAGCCGCCAGTCGCCGCGCAGCACCCGCCGCCCGAGGGCGTCGAACACAGTCACGGCGAGTGGGGCGGTGCCCATGTGGGCGTCCGGGGCGTTCAGCACCGCATCGAAGCGGACGGCCCCTGCGGTCGGGTTGGGATACGGCGCGCTGACCTGGAAGGCGCGGGGCACCCCCGTCGGTTCGGTGCTTACCGCCAGGTCGAAGGTGGCCGTCCCGCTGCCGTCCGTCGTCGCGCTGGCCAGGACCTCGGTCCCGCGCAGCAGTTGCACCTGTGCGGCACCGACGGGCGCGTCGGTCGTCCTGTCCGTGACGTGAACCGTCAGCGTCTGCGCATTCAACCGGGCGCTTCCGGTGAGGAGGACGATGAGGATTCCAGTGTAAATCAGACGTCCATACCGTGACCATACCTGCTGCATAGATGCCCTCCGCAACGTGCCTTCGCTCCAGGATCTCGCTCCCTGAATAACTTAATCCTGCTCGGCACAGCCGCTGTAGGAAAAGGGGGGCGCGGGCCTGTGCGCGGATCGATAGTCGGCGTGTCGGGGCGAGCCCCACATCAGTAAGGAGTTGCTAAAACACGAAGCGGTCTGGCGACGGGCTCATTCGCCGTGAGCGAAGGCTTCGCGCTCGAAGGGGTTGTCGTAGTAGGGGTGGCCGCCGCGCAGCCAGGCGAGGGCGCCCGCGATCAGGTAGGCGGGCACGAACAGCGGCCCCCAACGCTCGGCCTGCCGGACATGGACGTGCTCATGCGGGCGGCACCGGGCCAGCCCGTCGGCATGTTGCCCGAGGACGACGTGCCCCAGCGTCATCGCCAGGGCGCCGTCTGCGAGGGGGACGACGCGCCGCAGCAGCCAGGCGACGAGGCCTCCGTACACCTCCACGACGCCGCGCACGACCTGCACGCGCCCGCCCGTCAGCCAGGCCACCGGCACGAACAGCAGCCCGAGCAGAGTGGTGGGAAAGGCCCAGAGGTAGCGGAGCATAATGCGTGTCAGCGGTGGGGGTCGCCTTCCGGTGCTGCCACCGTCGCTTCGCGGGCGGCCAGGGCGTCCAGCAGCTTCTGATGCAGACCCCCGAAGCCGCCGTTGCTCATGATGAGGGCGAGGTCGCCGGGACGCAGGTGCTCCAGCAGGAGCGGCAGGAGGGCCTCGGCGTCGGGGCGGACGTGGGCGGGCGTGCCCCGCGCAGTGATGCGCCGGACTACGACATCAGCGTCCATGAGGGCGGCCCGGTCGTCGTTGTGGCGCAGGGGCGGCGCGCTGAGGAAGGCGAGGGCGGCGTCGTCGAAGGCCTCACTGTACGCGTCTTCGAAAATTTTTCGGCGGCTGGAGTTGCTGCGTGGCTCGAAGATGGCCACGACGCGGCGCTCGGGCCAGCGATCGCGGACGGCGCGGATCGTCGCGTGTACCGCCGTCGGGTGGTGGGCAAAGTCGTCCACGACGAGCACCTCGTCCTCCTCGCCCCGGACCTCCTGGCGTCGTTTCATTCCTGGAAACGAGGCGAAGCCGTCGGCCAACTCGGCAGGCGTAAGCCCCTCGTGCAGGGCCAGCGTGCAGACCGCCAGCGCGTTCATCAGGTTGTGGTGCCCGCCCATCGGCAGCGCGATCGTCGTGCTGCTCGTTCCGTCGATGACGAGCGTGAACCGCTGTCCGGCCTCGGTCGCCTGCACGTCGCGGGCCGTCACGTCCAGCGCGTCGCCGTCGAGGCCGTAGGTGCGGACGGGCGCGTCGGTGCTGTCGGCCAGGGCGCGGACCGGGGGTGCATCCCCGTTGAGGACGAGCAGGCCGTCCGGCGGCACCAGCGCAGCGAAGCGGTGGAACGCCTCGCGGTAGTCGTCCCAGTCGTCGTAGATGTCGGCGTGGTCGAACTCCATCGACGTGACGATGGCGCCTGTGGGCCGGTAGTGCATGAACTTGGGCCGCTTGTCGAAATAGGCGCTGTCGTACTCGTCGCCCTCGACCACGAAGTGCGGGCCGCTACCGATGGCGTAGCTCGTCGCCTGGCCCTGCATCACGCCGCCCACGAGGAAGCCAGGGTCGCGTCCAGCCTGTTGCAGCACGTGGACGAGCATCCCGGTGGTCGTCGTCTTTCCGTGCGTTCCCGCGACGACGAGCGAGCGACGGCCTGCGAGGAAGAAGTGGGCGAGCGCTTCGGGAAAAGACTGCTGCACGAGGCGCTGTTCGCGGGCGTAGGCGGCTTCTGGGTGCGTCGGTACGCAGGCGTTACCCACGATGACGAGATCCGGCGCGGGGTCGAGGTGGGCCGGGTCGTAGCCCTCCAGCACGGGAATGTCCATCGCCGCGAGGCGCGTGCTCATCGGCGGGTAGGCGGCTTCGTCCGCGCCGCGCACGGCATAGCCGGCCTGCCGGAAGAGCCCGGCCAGCGACCCCATGCCCGTCCCGCAGATGCCGACCAGGTACACGTCGTCGATGGCTGATGGCGGCGGCACCTCCGGGCGGTCGAAGATGCGCAGGTGGGCGTCCTGGTAGTCGCTGAGGTGCTTCAAGGTGGTGGGAGCGTAGAATCTAGGAAGGGCGGTCTAGAGAGGCGAGGTAGGCGCCGAGGCGTTGCAGAAAGCGGTCGAGAACGTGTGGTGCTTGGCGTACGCCCTCTCGCATGCGGTCCCAGAGTTTAAACCCAGCGGTGTGAAGATGCTATTTCTGACAATCGCCATCGAGCGTTTTTCGTTCAAGCAGTGGGAGATCCATGGGCGTAAAGGCTCGGTCGAGTAACGGACGTCCATTTTGGCTGGATCCAAAATGGACCCAAAAGATCATGGCTCAGAAGAACCCGCCTGACCGTGGCTCCGGC
>JAAAOL010000386.1 GCA_009908885.1 Bacteroidota bacterium
AACTTGAGGTCCGGGCGCGGCGTGCTGAGGTCGTTGCCGCGCGCCTTCGTGAAGGCCAGGAACGCCTCCGTCATCTCGGCACAGATGACGTGGCGGCCCAGGTCGCGCGGGCCGGTGTGGCAGTGCCCGTCCCGGTAGAAGCCGGTCACGGGGTCGGAGCAGCACGCTTCGAGGTCGTCACCCAGTACGTTCTTGGGAAGTTGCATCGGCGCGGTCCGGTGGGCTGTGAAACGATAGCTGTTGGTCCAACGCGAGCGGACCGATGACGCTTCGTCCGGCGTGTAAAGAATGCGCAATAGCCCATCGGTGGCCGCTCGATGCTCACTTTCCCGCGTGCAAAGATGAATTGCTGAGTGCGATTTCGTATCGTTACTATCCGCCGCAGGCGGCGGATCAGGCATTTCGCGCACGTGGGCCAGTCGGCTCCGCAGCGCTTCGATGCATCGCGGCACGCGATCGCGGGATCCTCGGCGATTTATCGACGCCTGGGACCACGCATCCCTGAGCAGTACCGACACGTAGTAGCATCCCCGCACACAACCTCGTCTTTCACTATGTCGCTCGACCCGGACATGCTGGGCTGGATCTTCCTCGTCGGCGGCGTGCTGCTGATGAGTCTGGAGGCCGTCCTCCCCGGCGGCATCTGGTTCTTTCTGGGCCTCGGGGGCGTCCTCGTCTCCGTGCTGTCGTTCCTGAACGTGGTGACCAGTCCCGAGCTGGCCATCGCCCTGTGGCTGGTGGCCGCGACGGCGCTGACGCTCAGCCTGCGCCCGTTCGCGCGGCGCTACTTCGGCGGCACGTCGTCGTCTAAGATCCCCGACGAAGACCTGGAGGCGATGGACCAGGAAGTGCCCGTGCTGGACCGGGTGACGCCTACCTCGGGCCGCATCCGCTTCCGGGGCGCCGTGTGGCAGGCTCGCACGCTCGAAGGCGCCCTGCCCGAGGGCAGCAAAGCCCGCCTCAAGTACCGCGACAACCTGACCTGGATCGTCGAACCGGCCCGGGGCTACATCTCCGAAGTGGACGATGCCGCCCTCCCCGACGCGGACGCCACCCGCAACCGCACCGACCGCCCGTCTCGCTCCTCAACCCGTTCTGGAGGCTCCTGACTGCTTATGTGGACCGCTCTACTCATCATCATCCTCATCGCCATCGTCCTCATCCGCAAGACGTTTATCATCGTCGAGATGCGGAATGAGGTCGTCAAAGAACGGCTCGGCAAATACCAGAAGACGCTCAAGCCCGGCTTTCACTTCCTCGTGCCGTTCATCGACCGGGTGGCCTACACGCAGGAGATGCGCGAGGAGGTACTGGACGTACCGAGCCAGCGCTGCATCACGAAGGACAACATCGAGGTGGACGTCGACGGCATCCTCTACCTCAAGGTGATGGACGCCGCCAAAGCCAGCTATGGCATCGGCGACTACATGAAGGCCGCCATCAACCTGGCGCAGACGACGATGCGCAGTGAGATCGGCAAGATCACGCTGGACGACACCTTCTCCGAGCGCGAGACGATGAACGAGAACATCGTGCAGGAGATCGACAAGGCCTCGGATCCGTGGGGCGTGAAGGTGATGCGCTACGAGATCCGCGACATCGAGCCGTCCACGCAGGTGATCCAGACGCTGGAGAAGCAGATGGAGGCCGAGCGCGACAAGCGGGCCGAGATTACGCTCTCCACCGGGGAGCGGGACGCCCGCATCAACGTTTCACGCGGCGAGCGGCAGTCGGCCATCCTGCTTTCAGAAGGCCGCCGCCAGCAGCGCATCAACGAGGCGAAGGGCTCGGCCCAGGAGATGGAGCTGCTGGCCACCGCCACGGCGCGCGGCATCGAACGCATCGCCGAGGCCATCGCCGCACCGGGCGGCGGCCTGGCCGTCAAGGCCCGCCTCACGGAGCAGTTCATCGACGAACTCGGCTACATCCTCGACGGCGCCGAGATCTCGGTCCTGCCCGTCGAGGCTGCCAATCTGAAGACGTTCTTCGAGGGCGTCGCCACCGTGAGCGACCCCGTCCGCGGGACGAAATAAGCCTCGGGGCATGGGAGAGCGGGGGCGCGGGCGCTCCGTTCCTCCTTCCTCTAGATTCTAGATACACCGTCACAGGGCCATGGCTATCACACGTGTCGAGGAGTTGCGTGTCTACGGGCAGAGCTTCGAAGCGGCCATGCACCTCTTCGAACTATCGAAACAGTGGCCTGCGGAGGAACGCTACGCCCTCACGGACCAGATACGCCGATCTTCCCGCGCCGTCTGTGCGAACCTCGCTGAAGCGTGGCGCAAGCGACGGTACGTGAATCATTTCGTCAGCAAGCTTTCTGACGCAGATGCGGAAGCGACTGAGACTCGCACGTGGATCCGATTTGCGCGCGATTGCTGCTATCTCCCTGCGCCGGATGCTGAACGACTCGACCAACGCTACGACCGGATCTGTGGGGGCCTCGTGACGATGATGCAGGACCCAGAACCGTGGTGTGGTCCTTCGGCCCTAGCCCCCACGCTCCCTAGCCCCCACGCTCCCGCACTCCCACGCTCCCGCACTCCCACGCTCCCGCACTCCCACGCTCCCTAGCCCCGTCATGCCCGAGATCATGGACTTTATCGAATACATCAGCAAGGGCGTCATGGCCCTGCTGGTCATCTACGTCCTCTACCAGTTCCTCCGGTCGATCCGCCTCGTCCCGCAGCAGCAGGCGTTCATCGTGGAGCGGCTGGGCAATTACCACCGGACGCTGGAGGCCGGCTTCCACACGCTCATCCCGTTCATCGACCGCGTCCCCTACAAGCGGGACCTGCGCGAGCAGACCATCGAGGTTCCCCCGCAGGACTGCTTCACCGAGGACAACGTGAAGGTCAAGGTGGACGGCGTCATCTACCTGAGCGTCATGGACCCGGTGAATGCCAGCTACGGCGTGACGGACTACCGCTACGCCGCTACGCAACTCGCCCAGACCACGACGCGCTCGGTCATCGGCCAGATGGACCTGGACCAGACCTTCCAGGAGCGTACGGTCATCAGCCAGACGGTGGTGGGCGTGCTCGCCGAGATCGAGCAGACGTGGGGCATCAAGGTGCACCGGTACGAGATCAAGAACATCGATCCGCCGCGCACGGTGCAGAACGCGATGGAGCGCCAGATGACGGCCGAGCGCGAGCGTCGCGCCCTCATCGCCCGCTCCGAGGGCCAGGAGGGCTCGACCGTCAACGACGGCAAGGGCGAGAAGGCCGAGATGATCAACAAGTCCGAAGGCGAGATGCAGCGGCGCATCAACGAGGCCGAAGGACGCGCCAAGGAGATCGAAGCGCTGGCCAACGCGACGGCCCGCGCCATCGAAGAGATCGCGGCGGCGGTCTCGGCGCCCGGTGGCGAGGAAGCCATCAAGCTGCAACTGGCCGAACGCTACCTGAAGGAGATCGGGCGCCTCGGCAAGAGCAGCAACCGCATCCTGCTCCCCGCTAACCTGACCAGCTTCGACGACGTGCTGCAGGGCCTGGGCCTGGACGAGATGACGCTCACCCGAAACGAGCAGCCTGCCGCCCGGACCGCTTCTCCATCGCGCTCTTCACGCGGCGATGGGGAGTGATGCCGACATTCACTCGCGGAATGTCGGTACGGACGTATGGACGTATGAGGGTGTAGAGGTGCAGAAGATCATGCCTTCCAGACGACCACGCATCCACACCTCCATACCTCACACCGCCACCGGCGCCTTGATGGGCGGGTGTGGGTCGTAGTCGACGACCTCGATGTCCTGGTAGCGGTAGTCGAAGAGCGAGGACGGCGTGCGGCGCAGGACGAGCCGGGGGCGCGG
>JAAAOL010000342.1 GCA_009908885.1 Bacteroidota bacterium
GGGAGGCGCCCCCGGCTGAATCACTCTTAGAAACACTCATGGACGCAAAGTCCGAGATCTCGCTGCAGCTCGCGGCCCGCCTCGTCGAAGAGATCGAGCGCGCCGTCGGGTTCGAACTCGACGCTCCCATCATGCAGCAGTTGCTTCCCGAAGAAAACAACCCGTGGCTGCAACGCCTGAATGCCGCCCGCCATCCGCGCGACGTGACGTACGAGGCCATGGTCGTCCGTGCAGAGCGCGGGCTGGAATACATCGATCTCGACGGGGCGCAGGAAGGTGCGTTCTGGGATAATGTGCCGGTGACGCAGTTTCTGAATGACGTGTTGCAACTCATTCGGCAAGACCGCTGGGCCGGAGGGGACGGCATCGTACCTGTCTCATCTGGAAGCCTTCCGTGAGGACGAACGCCTGGCAGTCAAGGAGATCCGCCTGACGAGCCCGACGCACAGCCGGTCGAAGGCCAATTACGTTCGGCTCTGGGAGACGCTGGCGGGAGATTTGCAGTTTCGTGAGGCGGGGCGGGAGGATGGCATTCGGCGCGAAGGTGCGACGGTCTACGTGACCTTCGAGCATGCCCTGGCGGGGCTTCCGGAAGTGCGCGCCGTAGCGAGACCGGGGGGAACATCCGTTCCTGTATCTCAGCCGGTGGTATACACCAGTGGCCGTCGTGGGATGGGACGTGTAGAGGTCGGACCGCTTCCGAGCGGCTCGGTCGAGCAGGTGGATCTGCATCTAGAATTCGAGGGTCTCGGGCGAAGGTATGTGAAGCCGATCGTCTTCGACGAAGATGCGGTCGTTCGTTCGGGAGAGCCGCCTCCTGAGGAAAACGCCCCGGTTACCATCCATGTGCGAGCCACGATGGACGTTCCCCTAAGGAAACCCGATGGAGACGCATGGGACAAGCTTCTGATCGTACCACCTGAGGTGTATCCGGATGTTCGTCTCGCGCTGGTCGTCGACAGTCGGATACTGCGTACGACGCGTATTGCCAAAAACGTCCGCTCATCGTCTATTCAGTGGGACGAGACATATCATCTTGATATCGATCCGCGATTGCAGCATATAGGCTTCGTCCTGCTCGATGCGGATCCAGAGCCTTTCGAGGATGAAGTAATGGGCAAGATTACGTGGGCTCCCGGAAGCTTGCCTACGGGAGAGCGCCAGATACGATCTGCAGAGGGGCTTCTATTCGATTTCGAGGTGCAATGGACGCCTCCGGTCGACATTCGGTATGACAGCGAGCCTTTCGTCGTTCGTCTTCGGTAGTGTTCACGTCGTAAGGTTCGTTTCGTGGACGGAAGCCATGAAGTGTGAGTTGCCCTTATCCGCCGAACGCAACGCGCAGCGTCTCCATGAGCGCGTCCGGCCCGACGCCGCTGATGCCTGTGCGGATGCGAAGGGTGCACCAGAAGTCCAGGATCCGCCACACGAGCGCCCCGAGCGCGATGCCGCCGACGATGGACAGCGCCGCCTCGGCCAGGGGCTTGTCCAGGTGCAGGATGGCGAACGGAATCGTCTGGACGAAGATCGCGTACAGACCGAACGTGCGCGCCGTGCCGAAGAGCACGAAGCCGCGCCACAGGTATTCCCAGCCGATCCAGTAGAACAGAAACAGCGCCTCATAGATCAAAAAGACGCCCCAGTCGAGTGCGGCGGGCTGGTGGTGCGGGTAGTCCGCCTGAAACGCCGGGTCGTTCGAGAGCACCCACGTGCCGACGGCCACCAGCGGCAGGTAGGCGAGGGCCAGCACCGTGGCCAGCTTCCAGTCGCCCAGCCCGAGGCCGATCTCGGAGGGGCGGCGCCGGAAGAGCAGCAGCAGGCACGCCACGGGCAGCACGAACCCCGTCACGCCCTGGATGCTGAACCACCAGCCCCAGGCGAGCAGCCCGCGCCAGGCCGGGTCGACGTACTGCGCCAGCTCCACCCGGAAGAAGCGGCGGCTGCCCACCGTATGCTGAAGCAGCACGAACACGAGGCAGGCGACCAGCACGAACACGGTCTGCCGGTCCAGCGACCGGGCGGCGGCGACGAGCCGTTGCCATTCGTGGTGGATTTGTTCGATCATAGGACTCGTGACGTCATCGAATCGCGCGAGCGCTGCGTCTCCGCAGCGGCCTCGCCAAGATAGAACAGGTATGGCTCAGTTCCCGCATCGGATATCGCCTGCGCCCCTCGGCTCCTTCAGCGTTCTGGTTGCGCTGCTGCTCGTGCTGGCCTTCGCCTGCGGCGGCGTGGAATCCCACGGACCAGATGCGGCCCCCTGGGCGACGGCCGACGCGCCCGGCGAGGTGGTGCGACTCGACAGCGCGGAGTCCCGCGAGGCGGTGCTCGACAGCCTGCTGAGCGAGCACGACCTGGACGCCTGGCATCCGCCGCCGTTCGACAGCGTGGCAGCCCGGCAGTGGGTCGACTCGCTGATGGGGGCGCTGCCGCTGGAGCGCAAGATCGGGCAACTGTTCATCGTCCACCTGCCCGGCCGATCCCGGCTGCGGCGCGCCCTGGACGACGACGCGCTGGAGGCCGTCGAGGAGGTCGGCGTCGGGGGCTTCCTCGTCTCCCGTCTGATGGCCCCGCGCGACGTGTTCGCGGAGACGCAGCGCCTCCAGCGGGCCAGCGCCGTGCCGCTCTTCTTCGCCGCCGACTACGAGCGCGGGGCAGGCCGTTTCAACAACGCCTTCACCGAGCTGCCGTCCAACATGGCCCTCGGCGCCACGCGCGATACGTTGCTGGCCGCCGCCGCCGGGCGCCTCACCGCCATCGAGAGCCGCGCCGTGGGGGTCAACCTGCTGTTCGCGCCCGTGGTGGACGTCAACAACAACCCGGACAACCCGATCATCAACATCCGGTCGTACGGCGAAGACCCGGCGCTCGTGGGCGACCTGGCAGCGGCCTTCACCCGCGAGGCGCAGCGCTTCGGCCTGCTGACGACGCTGAAGCACTTTCCGGGGCACGGCAACACGACGGTCGACTCGCACGCCCGCCTCGGCACCGTCGCGGGCGACTGGGCCGCGCTGGACAGCACCGAACTCGTGCCCTACCGCCGTGTGCTCCGCACGTCGCGCCCGGCGGCGGTAATGACGGCGCATCTCTGGATTCCCGCGCTGGAACCCAAGCCGCTGCCTGCCACGCTCAGCCCGCGCGTCATCGGCGGCGTCCTGCGCGATACGCTCGGCTTCGACGGGCTCGTCATCACGGACGACGTCAAGATGGGCGCGCTCAAGAACACGTATGCGCCTGCTGATCGCGTCGTGCGCGCCCTCCAGGCCGGGGTCGACGTGGTGCTGACGCCGGAGCGGCTTTCCGCAGCGGTGGAGGCCGTGCAGGCGGCGATCGAACGCGGAGCACTCACCGAGGCGCGGATCGACGCGTCGGTGCGGCGCATCCTGTGGGCCAAGGCGCGGGCGGGGCTGCATCGCCAGCGCCTCGCCGATGCGGACCGGCTCGACACGTTGCTGGCGCGGGAGCGCGGGGCGCGGCTGGCGCAGGCCGTCGCCAACGGGGCGGTGACGCTGCTGCGCACGTCGTCCTCGATGCCGGTGTCCAAAGACGCCCGCATCGCACTGGTGCAGATGGCCAACATTCGCACGACGGAAAGCATCGCCGCGGCCAAGGATTGGCTGGCCGAAGGGCTGGGCACGCGCGTCGACCTCCGGGTGCCGCAGCGCGTGCCGGACCGCACCGCGCGGCGCGTCCGGGCCGCCGCCGACACGTCCGACGTGGTCGTCATCGCCCTGTACCAGCGCCTCCGGGCCGGGCGCGGCGAGGCCGGGCTGTACGCCGCGCAGGAAGCCC
>JAAAOL010000391.1 GCA_009908885.1 Bacteroidota bacterium
GTGGTTCAAGCAATACATTAGGGCCTGCTCTGTATTCCGGGCCGTGTGGGGACCATCCATCGGCTGGAGAAAAAAATGCGTGAAGTCGAGTCCGGCGTACCGCTCGGGGGGCGCCTCGGGCTGCGGATAGACGAGTTTGAGTTCATCGCCGTGGGTGAGGATGAGGTCAGCGCCTGCCTTCGGGCTCACGCAGATCCAGTCGAGGGCGGGCGGCGCAGGCTGTGTGCCGTTCGTCTCGACGGCCACCTCGAATCCACGTGCGTGGAGCGCCCCGATGAGCGGAGCGTCGAGTTGCAGGAGCGGCTCGCCACCGGTGCAGACGACGTACGGAGCGCCGCCCCCGGGCCACTGATCGGCGACGGCCTCCGCCAGCGCGTGGGGCGTGGCGAACTTTCCGCCGCCGGGCCCATCGGTGCCCACGAAGTCGGTGTCGCAGAACGAACAGATCGCCGACGCCCGGTCCTCTTCGCGGCCCGTCCACAGGTTGCACCCGGCGAAGCGCAAAAAGACCGCCGGACGGCCCGTCTGCGCCCCTTCGCCCTGAAGGGTGTAGTATATTTCTTTGACGCTGTAAGCCATTGGAGGAGCAGAGGTAGCGCAAGGCCTGCCCGCGCCATTGTTGGTACTCAGGTGGTACGATCTCGTGATGGTTCAACCGATCAGGCCCGCACACGCTCCCGCCCCGGTCGCGGCAGAACCTCGACGGCGGTTCATCGTACCTTAACGGTGTTAACCGGAAGCGCTTCTTGCTCCCTCTGTGCCTCGCTCCCAACCCGACCCTCCCATGGATCCTCGCACCGCTCCCCCCCGCAGCACGACCAACGGTGACGCCACCGACGTGTTTGCGGAAATCGACCGCGTCTTCGCCCTGCAGCACGAGTACCAGCCGTTCATCCGGCGGACGACGGCACCGGAACGCGTGCGCAAACTCCAGCGCCTGCGGGCCAAGCTCTTGGAGCGCCGCCAGGACCTGCGCGACGCGCTTCACGCCGACTTTCGCAAGCCGCCCACGGAGGTCGACCTGACGGAACTGATGCCGGTGCTGCTGGAGATCAAGCATGCGTCCAAGCACCTGGCGGACTGGATGCAACCGAAGAAGGTGAGCACGCCGGTGACGCTGTTTGGCACCTCATCCGAGATCCGGTACGAGCCGAAGGGCGTGGGACTCATCATCTCGCCGTGGAACTACCCGATCAACCTGACGCTGGGCCCGCTGGTGGGCGCCATCGCCGCCGGGTGCTCCGCCATCCTCAAGCCGAGTGAGCACACGCCGCACGCCACGCGGCTGATGAAGGAGCTGCTGGGAGAACTGTTCGACGAGCGCGAGGTGGCGGTCTTCGAGGGCGAGGTGGACGTCGCGCAGCATCTGCTCGACAAGCCCTTCCATCACATCTATTTCACCGGCAGCCCAGAAGTCGGGAAGATCGTGATGCGGGCCGCCGCGGAGCATCTCGCCTCGGTGACGCTTGAATTGGGCGGCAAGAGCCCGACCATCGTCGACGAGACGGCCGACATCGACGATGCGGCGCGCAAGATTACGTATGGCAAGTTTGCCAACAAGGGGCAGACCTGCATCGCGCCGGACTACGTGTACGTTCACGAGCGGGTGCACGATGCCTTCGTGGAGGCGCTGCAGGACAACATCCACGACTTCTACGGTCCGGACGCGGAAGCGCGGGCTTCGTCGAAGGATTACGCCCGGATCATCCACGAGAAGCACCACCGTCGCCTGGAGGCGCTGTACGCGGAAGCGCTGGAGCAGGGCGCGCGGAGTCCGGTCGGGCAGACGCAGCGCTCGGCCCCTCGCTTCATCGACCCCACCGTCCTCACCGACGTCCCGGCGGAGGCCCGCATCATGCAGGAGGAAATCTTCGGCCCCCTCCTGCCGGTCCTCCCGTACCAGTCGCTGGACGACGCGCTCGACGCCATCAACGCGAAGCCGAGGCCGCTCGCCCTCTACATCTTCAGCGAAGACGAGGCGACCATCGAGCGGGTGCTGAACCACACGACCGCGGGTGGCACGTCGGTCAACGACACGCTGCTGCACTACATGCACCCGGAGTTGCCCTTCGGCGGCGTCAACACCAGTGGCATCGGCAAGGGCTACGGCTACTACGGCTTCCTGGCGTTCTCGAACGAGCGGCCCGTGCTGCGGCAGAAGCTGAAGCGCTCGCCGTTTCAGCAATTCTACCCGCCGTACACGAAGGTGACGCAGAAGCTCGTCAACCTGCTCGTCCGCTACTTCTGACCGCCCCCTCCTCCCACCACCTTCCGTATCACTGCATTCCACCGCATGTACGATTACATCATCGTCGGGGCCGGCTCGGCAGGCTGTGTGCTCGCCCATCGCCTGACCGAGGATCCACAGACGCGCGTGCTGTTGCTAGAGGCCGGGGGCCGCGACACGGCGCCCAACATCCAGATTCCAGCGGCCTTTTCCAAGCTGTTCAAGACGAAACACGACTGGGATTACAGCACGGTCCCGCAGCCGCACCTGAACGACCGCGAACTGTACGTCCCGCGCGGTAAGGTGCTGGGCGGCAGCTCGTCCATCAACGCGATGATCTACGTGCGCGGCCACCCGGAGGACTTCGACGGCTGGGCGCGGCGCGGCAATCACGGGTGGAGCTACGAGGACGTGCTGCCCTTTTTCAAGAAGAGTGAGACCAACGAGCGCGGTCCCTCGACGTACCATGGCCTAGACGGACCGATGCACGTCCAGGACCTGCGCGATCCGCACCCGTTGACGGAGGCCTTCGTGGAGGCAGGCGTCGAGGCCGGGCTCCCTCGCAATCCTGACTTCAACGCGGGCACGCAGGAAGGCGTCGGCCTGACGCAGGTGACGCAGCAGCGCGGGCGGCGCGAGAGCACGGCGGCGGCCTTCCTGCGTCCGGTGCAGGACCGCGACAACCTGATCGTCGAGACGGATGCGCATGCCTCCCGCGTGCTGCTGGACGGGACGCGGGCGGTAGGCGTCGCCTTTCAGAAGCGGGGCGAGGAGCACGTCGAACAGGCGCGGCGCGAGATCATCCTGAGCGCGGGCGCCATCAACACGCCGCAGCTGTTGATGCTCTCCGGGATCGGTCCGGCAGACCACCTTCGGGCGCACGGCATCGCGGTGCAGCACGCCCTGCCCGGCGTCGGCCAAAACCTGCACGACCACCTCGTCTACGGCGTCCGCCGGGCGGTGACCGAGCCGATCACCCTGGCGCTGGCCGACCGCTTTCCCCGCGTGGTGCCCAACCTGTTCAAGTTTCTGTTTCTGCGCTCAGGCCCGTTTACGTCCAACATGGGCGAAGGCCTGGCGTTTTTCCGCAGCCACCCCGACGCCCCGGCCCCCGACCTCCAGTTCCACTTCGGCCCGGTCCTGTTCGAACAGCACGGTCTGACGCCGCCCACGACGCACGAGATGACGATCGGGGTGACGCTGCTGCAGCCCCGGAGCCGTGGACACGTCCGCCTGCGGTCCCCGGATCCCTTCGACGCGCCGCTGATCGATCCCTGCTCGCTCTGTGATCCCGACGGCGCAGACCTTCAGCGGCTGATCCACGGGGCTCGCGTGGCCCGGGAGGTGTTTCAGGCTTCGGCCTTCGATCCGTACCGTGGCGAAGAGACGGCCCCCGGCGCCGACGTGCAGAGCGATGACGCCTTCGCCGCACACCTCCGCGAGACCGTGGAGTACCTGTACCACCCGGTTGGGACCTGCGCAATGGGCATCGACGACCAGGCCGTGGTGGATGCCGAGTTGCGCGTCCGGGGGCTGGACGGCCTGCGGGTGGCCGATGCG
>JAAAOL010000513.1 GCA_009908885.1 Bacteroidota bacterium
ACACCTCGATCCGCCTGCTGCTGGACCGCAACCAGCCCGCTACGCCGGACCTGCAGATGTATCTGGAGGAGTAAGACGCGCGGTGCGCCTCAGCGGACGAGCACCAGCGTGCCGGTGTCCCTGACCGGGCCGGCTTCGAGGCGAACGACGTAGACGCCACTGGAGAGGCCGTCGGCGTCCAGCGCGGCCCGGTGCAGACCTGCCGACTGCCGCCGGTCGACGAGGCGGACGACAGTGCGGCCCTGCACGTCGTGCACGGTCAGGCGGACCGGCGACGGACGAATCAGGGCGTAGCGAATCGTCGCCCGCACCGTGAACGGCGTGGGAAAGACGCCGAGGAGCTCCGTCGTCTCGGGAAGATCCATCGGCGTGCGGGACGTCTCGGTACCGGCCACCGTGAAGCGCCGCACCGCGGACCAGGGTCCCGCGACGGGGTCTGCCTCGGACGTTTCATGCAGGGCCCGCACCCGCCATCGATACATGGTGCCTGCGGGCAGGTCGGTCAGTTCCAGTTCTCGCGCGGGCTGCGTGACCGCCGCCACCACCTCCGCAAAGGCGGTCTCATCGGTCACCTCGACCCGGTAAGCCGTCGCGCCAGAGACCGCCTCCCACGTCAGCGCGACGGGGCGCTCCACCCCTTCGGCCTCATCGTCTGGCTGGAGGAGCACCGGCGCTGCCAGCGTGGCGGTCAGGGCCATCGCATCAGCATCGTCTTCGTCGGCGGCGCCGTTGTCCGGCGTAGAATCCGGGTCCTCCGGCGTCTGCGCGATCACCTCGGCCCGGACGTGCAGCGTCCCGGGGACCTCCGGGCGGACGACCAGCGACCGACCCGCTGTGCCGTCCTCACCGAGGCGGCCGACGCGCCAGGTGCGGCCGTCGATGAGCGTGCCGTCGCCGCTGTGCGCATGCAGGTGCAGCGCGTCATCGACGGTGAGGCGTACCACCACGCTGTCCGCCGCGTCCGGCCCGGCATTGTCGAGCGTCAGGGTCACCTCGATCTCGTCGCCGACGGTCGCGCTCGATGCCCCGGCACGGAGTGCTAGCGACACGTCGGCCCGCCCGGGACGCACGACCGGCGTCGTCGCATCCGCCGTGTTGTTGGACGGCGTAAGGTCGGGGCCGGGCACCCCGTCCTCCTGATGCCAGACGATCGACGCCGTGTTGACGATCTCCGACGCCGCCTCCGGCAGCGGATCCGCGACGGTCACCGCGAACGTCACCTGCCCCTGCACCTCCGACGGCACCGCGCCCAGCGCCAGCCCGTAGCGCCCATCCCCCTCCGCCTGCCAGCCGCCCGTGCTCGCGGCGGCCTCGAACCGGGTATGCTCCGGCACGGTCTCGGTGATGCGCACGTCCGGGGCGTCCGGTCCGGCGTTCGTGTACGTGAGTGTGTACGTCAGCAACGCCCCCGGACGCGCCTCACCCCCCGCACGCATCGACAGCGACAGGTCGCGGGGGGCCACTGCGCCGGAGGTCACCGTGAGCGGGACCGTCTGATAGTCGTCCTCCTGCGGGTCGCCGTTGCCCGGCGTCGAGTCGGGGTCGTCCTGTGCGGCGGCCAGCACCTCGGCGGTCAGCGCGTACGTCCCTTCCGCTGCGGCCCGGAGCGTGAGCGTCATCTCAGCGTGAGGCGTGGGCGTCAGCATATCCACGTCGATGGCGCCGACGTGCCAGTGTCCGGTCGCCGCGTCGAAGGTATCGGCCGGATCGCTGAAGGCGGGCGGCGTAGCGGGATCCACGACAAGTCCGTCCGGCAGCGGGAGAGCGACCACTACCTCCGTCGCCGTCTGCGGGCCGTCGTTGTACACGGCGAGGGTCACGGTGACGGCGTCGCCCACGGCCACCGTGTCGACGTCGGTGTCGAGCACGAGGTCCAGGTCGGCTTCCAGCCCAGGGGCGTGCGCGTCGTCCAGGGCAGCAGAGGACGGGAACGCGGTCGCATCTTCAGCGATGGCATTCTTCGGAACCAGCCCCGAGACGACGAGCAGGACCAGGAGCACACGTACGAGCATCGGCGCCTTTCTTCAATCGGAACGGGAGAACAGGACAGCGCGCATGGCCTACTTCAGCAGCAGCATCCGACCGGTGCGCTCCTGCTCCCGGTGCCGCAGCACGTAGAGGTAGAGCCCGGAGGCCAGCCCGTCGGCCTCGAACGTCACCTGGTAGCGCCTCCCTGCCTGCGCGGGTCCCTGGAAGAGCGTGGCGACGTGTTGTCCGAGCACGTCGTAGACCATCACCTCGGCTCGGCCATCGGACGGCACGGTGAAGCGGATCTCGGTGGACGGGTTGAACGGATTGGGAAAGTTGGGCGCCAGCCGCAGCACGCGGGGCGCCTCTACGGTCGCCTCCACCTCCGGGCTGTACGTGAAGGCGCCGTCGAAGTCGACCTGCTTGAGCCGAAAGTGATGGGTGCCCGGATCGAGCGCATCGGCGTGGAACGTGTAGACGTGCGGCTCGGCCGTGGTGCCCTGCCCGTCGACGAAGTCGAGCACGCGCCAGGCGTCCGCGTTGGGCGGCCCCTCCGCCCGCCGCTGCTGCACCTCAAAGCCCGCGTTGTTCGTCTCCGAGGCCGTCTCCCACCGGAGCTGCACCCCCTCCCCGTCGACGACCGCCTCGAACGCCGTCAGCTCGACGGGCAGCAGCGTGTCATCGGTGTCGTTCGCCATCACCGGCTCATACGTCGTGTCCAGATCATCTTCGAACTGCTGCCCCTGCATGTTGACCGCGTCGAAGCCGATCCCGGCGGTAGCCGTCGGGTCGGTCACGTCCAGAGCGACCTGGAAGAGTTGCTGCGGTGTCGTCGGGAGCGGCTCTCCGTTGTTCGGATCGAGGAAATTATACGTACCTGTGATGGCTACCGTCGCGGGGCCATTGTCGTTGACGACGACTCCATAATTATTGTTGCCACTGGTAAACGCCCCCTCGGTGACGGTGATGGCGCCGTTGGTGGCTACGTTCTCGCCGAAGCCTGCGGTGTTGTAAGTGATGAGCGCGAGCGTCGGCCCCAGCTTCGTACCGGTAGCCGAGGCCGCCACCATGACGTCGAACTCGTACACGGTGCCATCGCCGGTCGTCGTCAGCTGGACGTTGTCGATGGTAAAGGTGATACCGGCCTGTGCGTGGCTACCCCTGGGAGCAGCCATCAGCAGTCCGGAGAGTGCGAGAAGGAAGAGCAGTGACGAGCGGGTCATGGCCTCGAAAGATTGAAAGCAAGCGGTGTCGAGACGTGCGGCGCACCAGCGGGATCAGGGCGGCGGCACGGTCGTGCTGCGTCCGGCATTGACGAGCCAGTAGTCGACCAGGTCGTTGTTGAAGACATCGCCGTCGAGGTCGAAGTCAGCCGATTGGTAGCCCGAGGACCCTGCCTGGACGAGCCAGTAGTCGATCAGATCGTTGTTGAAGACGTCGCCATCGCCGTCCGCATCGCCCGCGACGAGGCCGAAGGTGCTGCCGCCGAGGCTTTTCTGGGCGTTGGTGCCGTAGGCGTTGCCGCCGGTGAAGTCGTGGCTACCCGCCCCCGCCCCGAAGTTGATGGCGCTGGCCGACATGACCGCCAGGTGGTTGCGCTGCCGGACGACCACGTAGTAGCTGCCGCTGGCAAGATTGGGAAAGAGCACATCGCCCGAGCCGTCGGCCTCGACGACGGCGCCGTCGTCGAGCAGGAGCGCCGCCCGCTCGGCCTCGACGGTCATGGGCGGATTCTGCGGGTCGCCGCTGCGTAGCTGGAGGAGCACCCAGTCGACGACGCGCTGACCCGTGTCGTTGTCGGTAAAGAAGCCGGAGGGCACCGTCTCGGTCGCCAGGTACGGGTCCGTCTCGGGCAAGACGCCGGACAGGTTGACGGCCATGGCAGCGGCGGATCCGTCGTACGGCCCTTCGAGCCACAGCCGCAGGTTGAGCGCGAGGGCCGCCCCGCCGGTGCTGCTGCCGACGACGTACCAGAAGCCCTGGCCGTTGGTCAGGCTGCCACCGGTCACGGGCCCCGTCACGCCCTGCCCGACGGTGCCGCGTAGCGCGAGGGTGCCGCCCGTGGCGTTCGTCGCGCCGCTGCCGACGGTAGCACGCACGAGGGTAAGCTGCGCCTGAGCGCCCGCCGCAGGAAGCAGCAGCAGGCTCACCAGGCAGAGGCATCGGTAGAGCATGGGAGATCGGAGGCTCGATGTGCAGAAGAACGTCGCCCGGGTCAGCGTTCGGCCCGGAGCGTGTCGATTTCGGCGCGCAGGCGTTCGATCTCGGCCTGCTGCTGCCGGAGTTGCTCGTGGAGCGCCTGGATGGCGGCCAGCGCCACCCCGTCGGCGTCGACCGTCGCGATGGTCTCGGCGCTGCGGCCCAGGCCGAAGAGGGCGTAGAACTCCTCGGCCACCGGCCCGAGGTGCCGCACGTCCACAGGCTCAGTGCGGTAACGCCACGACTGGAGGTCGAGGCGCGCGACGCTGCGCAGGACTGCATGCACGTCGAGCGGGGCGAAGTCCGTCTTGAGCGCACGGCTGGAGGCGCTCGTCCAGCTTCCGCTGCCGGGGTTCAGGCGCACGCCCGTGGAGGCTTGCGTATCGGAGTAGAAGGTGGTGCCGCCGGAGGCGCGGACGAGAAACTGGTCCGGCCCGTCCGAGATGAACTGCGAGAAGCTGCTGTTGTCGGCCCAGAGGAAGGTGCCCTCGTCGCCGTCGGTGTCGCCGCCGCCCACCTCGCTGGCCGAGCGCACCTTTCCGAACGTCCCTCCGGCGAAGCTGGCGTAGCCCCCGGCCTGGTTCTCGCGCCCGCCGGGCACCGTGGCATATTGACCACTGGCCACGTTGGTGTGCCCGCCGCCCACCGTCGCAGTGAAGTTGCTGGCAGTGTGGCCATACCCACCGCTGATGGTGGAGTAGCGCCCGCTGGCCGTACTGTTGAACCCACCGCCGATGGTGGCATTCTCCGCATTCGCGGTGTGGTCCTCTCCACCGCTGACGGTCGTAAAGTCGCCGCTGGCGGTATTGCCATTGCCGCCGCCCACGGTGGCCGTCTCGCCGCTGGCCTCATTGCTGGATCCGCCTCCGACGTGGGCAAGGAGCCCGCTGGCGGTATTCGCCTCGCCCCCGCCCACCGTGGCGCCCGATCCGCTGGCAGCGTTGCCGTTGCCACCGCCGATGCGGGCTTGCAGTCCGCTGGCGACGTTGCCCACCCCACTGCCGACGCCAGCGAGTTGGCTGCTGGCTTCGTTGCCACTGCCGCCGCCGACGGTCGCGTAGTCCGCCTTGGCCATGTTGCCGCTGCCGCCGCCCACGGTCGCGTAGTCGACGCTGGCCGCGTTGCCATCGCCGCCGCCCACGGTGGCATAGTCCGCGCTGGCGGCGTTCGCGGTGCCCCCGCCCACGGTGGCCCACTGCCCACTCGCCGTACTTCCGACGCCGCCGCTGATCGTCGCGCCGAAGCCGCTGGCCGTGTTGTTCGCGCCGCCGCTGACGGTGCCGTACCGGGCATCGTGCAGGATGCCGTCGTCATCGCCGGCCCGGTTGGCCTGCCCGCCGCCCACGGTGCCGTAGTGGTCCGTCACCCGATTCGGGTAGAGGGTGCCGCTGTCCTCCGAGCCGCCGCCGCTGACGGTCGCGGCCACCACGCCCGCCGTGATGGTGTTGCCCGCCCAGCCGCCTTCGACGTTGGTGCTCGCGCCCCACGTGGCATCGGCAGCCGGCGACGTGCGCAGCCCCGGTAGCGCCTGAGCGCGGGGCACCGCCAGCAGCTCCGTCCGCGGCCCCAGCGTCGTGAAGCTGCCGCCGGACGGCCGCGCCTCCACTTCGAGCCAGCGCGCGCCTTCCCAGAGGCCGGGCGCCCCGCCGAAGTCGACCTGCACGTCGTAGAGCCCCTCGGCGACGGAGACGCTGCTGGACGTGACCGGCCCCGCGATGAGCGTCCCGGTGTCGCGGTCGTCGTAGAGCGTGAAGCGGAAGTCGTACGCGCCGTCGGCGGGCGCGCCGCCGTCTTCGAGGTAGCCCTGATAGGTGAAGGCCGTCGACGGCTGCGCCGCTGCGAGCGGCGGCCACGACAGGACCGAAACCAGAAGGAGAGCGAGGATGACGGGCGCCGTGCGCATGGGACGAAATCGCGGCAATGGTCGCAATGGGGTGCATGAATACCTGCGGCAAACGACGGCGGACGGGGCCATGCGGCGTGCTCTTGTCCTCACCACCGTTGCACGCACAGCTTCATTCGCCGAGCACGGCAGAGCCCAAGGGCGCATCTAGCAGCAGCCTTTTCGAGAGCGTCCCCGTCCATCCCGTGGTGCCGCCGAACAGGCGCAGCTTGCTGCCATCCTGCACGTAGGCCAGCGCTGCAGCGAAGCTGCCGAACGCCGCATGGTACCCCCCGACGCCGCCGCTCCCCGTGCCTCCGGTATCGATCCAGAAGCCGTCCGACGTCGTTTCCGGCCACGTGATATTTCCCCCGTCGAGGAGGGGCTGAAGCCGGTTAGAGTAGAAGGTATTCGCGAATTGCGGATCGCCCCGTTGATTGAACGCGATAAACACATTCACGCCGTCGGGGCGCTGCACCATAAGGGTATTGAGCCCGTCGAGGATGCCGTTGTGATTGCGCTCGCTGTTGACCGGCAGGCCGCTCGTAATGGGCTGCCCGATACGATTGTCCCAGACGCCCGTGTGATAGCGTTGCAGGAATGCGAGCATGGTCGGCGCGCTGGCGATGAATCCGCCGAAGCTCTGCAATCCTGCCTGATGCCACCAGCCGTACGGGGTCGGCACCTCCTCAGGCTCCATGCCCTCAAATACATTCGGCCCGGTATTCGGACTGTCGTAAAGCGGTTCGCGCGGGTCCTGATCGACACGAAACGTCCGCCCCAGCTGGAGCTCGGTGGCGGGCACCCACATATTCGGTGTCAGAATATTCTGCCGGAGGTACGTGCCCAGGCTCTGCCCCGCTTCCTGCTCCACGATCCGGCCCAGGGCGTGGTAGCCAATGTTGGCATAGTCGGTAATCGTGCCGGGAGTGAATTGGAGCGGCTGCCCCAAACTCCAGCGCATCATGTCCTCGCGGCTGGGCGGACGCGTGACGTTCATGTCCTCCGCCGCCGTCCAGTATTGGAACGCCAGATCGGTGACGTCGTCGTCCCATCCGCCCTGGTGCACCAGCAGGTGTTGAATCGTGATGTCTTCCAGCCGGGAATCGCCAGGCGATGGGAAGGGTACGAGGTTGAGCACGCCGCCGCCCGTCTGGCCCAGTTCGAAGGCGTTGTCCATCAGGTTGAACGCACCGTCGTTAATGAGCGACCGGATGGCGGCAGCCGTGAGCGGCTTGGTGCACGAGGCCAGCCGAAAGAGCGCATTTTCGGGGAGGTCGTTTCCGTTGTAGTCATGTCCGAAGCCGCGGAGGTAAACGACTCTTCCCTCGTACATGACACCGAGGATGCCGGCCCCGATGGCATTATCATCCATAAAATTCTGCATCTCCGTATCGAAGTCCGCCAGCGCCGGGACAGGGCGGCCGCTTTCGGGCAGCTGCCCCCATCCAAGATGAACACCGACGACCGGGAGTATCAGAAGAAGTGCGAACAGGCGTCGCATGGTACAATGGACGAATCGAGAACATGCGCGCGTCATGGTTACTCTCCGACGATGACAGGTCCCAACGGAGTAAACACCTGAAGCTGCTTCGTAATGGCGATGGTTTCGGAGGTCGTGCCCGCCTTGATGAACAACTTGCCCTCCGGCGGAAGATCTTGCACGCCTTCGATCAGCGTGTTGAAGGGCGTCGAGAAGTCGCCAGTCTCAGTAGTCCCATCGTAAGCGAAGTCTACCCAGGCCTCCCTGACTTGCAGCCGCCACACGTCGGGCAGGGGAGGTTCTCCCCCACTGTATCCTGAATACAACACCGCCTCCTGCCGCACCGGATCATAGACGAACCCGGCATCCTGGCGGGCGAACGGTCCCGCAGTGCCGACGATCTGCGTCCAGCTCGTGCCGTCCCATTCCCACAGGTCATCGAGAAACTCGAAGTTGCCCGGGGTACCACCGAACAGCAGCACTTTCTGGCGGTCGGAATCGTAGACCATCGAGGCTCCATAACGCGGGCTGGGGCCGGAGGTAGCGACCCGTTGCCACTGTGTCCCATCCCAGGTCCACGTATCGGCGTAGACGGTGTCCCTGCCCGTGTGCTCGCCTCCAAACAACACGATTTCTTCGTTCTTCGCGTCATAGACTATGGCGGGATTGTCCCGTTTGTCCGGGCCTTGATCCACCGTGTCATAGGCCGTCCAGTCATATCCGTCCCACTCCCAGGTATAGGCCGGGAGGGGGCCGCCCAAAAGGGGGCTACCGCCAAAAAGCACTGTTCGCTGGCGGCTCGCATCGTAGGCCCATCCGAAGCCGGTGCGACTCGTCGGCCCGTCACTATCCACCTGAATCCATCCGACGCCCGGTTCGAAGACCCAGGTGTTCGAGGGCTCCAGGCTCTCCGTTCGCTGGAGCCGGTATACGGCGCCGGTTGCCGCGTGGTAGACGAGCCCCTCACCATCGTCTTGCGCTTGAAGACCCGTATTCGTCCAGGCGTTGCCATCCCACACCCAGTTATCTTCAAGCTCGAAGGCGTCGTTATCAGCAACGGCAAGTATGTGCTCCTCCTCACCGTCCCACACGAGGGCATAATTGACCGTCGTTCCACTATACAGGGGACGCGGTGTGAGATCGGGGACGTGAATCCACTCATACACGGGCTGGGCTTGCCCCGGCAACACCGGCGCCCCAATCAGCAGGACAAGCAATGGTATGGTGAACCGAAGCATGGTCTCTTCGATGGGTGGTAAGCGGCGTACTGTGGAAGCAGCGTGCTACTGAAGACTGACCAGCACGAGCACAAGGCCGGTGCCTTCATCCAGCGCGGTCATGGCCTTTCCGAGGACGGCGCCGTGAGCCCGCGCCCGGTCGGTGACGCGCATGGCATGGCCGGGCGTGGGGGAGGTCGTCAGCAAGTCGCCGGGGCGGACCGGGCCGTACGAGGCGTCGACGCGGACGTAGACCCGTCCGACCAGCGCCACCGGCACCGCGCCGTCGGCGATGCTCCCCTCCTGCCGCAACAGCAGCCCCGTCTCGATGCCGCCGGCCCCGCTGATGACACCCGCCACGAGCGGGTCGTAGGCCCCGTCGCTCACGGCCAGTCGCCCCGGCGTCTCCGGATCGATGGTGACGACCATCCCGGCCTCGGGCGCGGCGCGGCCGGGTGCGGGCGCCACGTCGAAGGGCTCCGCGAGGTCACTGCCGCCGGTGATCTCCAACTCCTGCGTCGTCACGCGGCTGTCGCCGTTGTAGTCGGCATCCAGGTTGATGACCGAGGTGCCGTTGCGGTAGAGCGACAGCGCGCCGGCGTTGGAGCCGTTGCTCGCATCAATCTGCGCGACCAGGTCCTGGCCCGTCACGTCGTACAGGGAGAGCGAGCCGTCGATGCCGAATTCGAACTGCCTGTTGCTGCCGAGGTAGCCTTCGAGGAGGTTGGCACTGTCGAACGTCCCGGCCACGCTGAGCACCGCGCTCGTATTGCTGGTGCCCAGCGTCTGGAAACGCCCCGCATTCCCGTTGGTGGCCGAGCCCAGCACGCCGTACGCCGCATGGGCGAGCTGGCCGAGGTTCCCATTGCCGTTGGTGCCGCTCACGCCGGTGTCGACGGTGCCGAGGTAGCCGCTGTTGCCGGCGGCGTCGTGGTGACCCCAGGCCCCGGCGTCCTCCCGCCCCAGCGTGCCGAAGTTGCCGTTGCTGTGCGTCCCGCGCGCGGCGGCGAAGCTACCGCCCAGGTAGCCGACGTTGCCGTCCACGTGCTCGCCGTACGCGCCGTAGCTGGCCGTGCCCAACCGCCCGAAGGAGCCGTCGTTGTGCTCGCCCTGGACGCCGATGCCCGTGGCCGAGCTGGCCTCGCCGTAGACGCCATAGTTCGGCTGCGTGGCCACTCCCGTGCTCGCCCACCCGTAGACGCCCGCGCCCGCCTCCGACTGGCTCACGCCGTAGACGCCGTAGCTGCCCCCGGTGAAGGCCGAGGCCACGCCCACCACGCCGCGCCCGCCCGCGTGCTGCGTGTCGCCCTTGATGCCGTCGCCCGCGCCCGTGTTGTTGATCGTCAGCGCCGTGCCGCCCACGGAGGCGTCTTGCAGGATCGGCAGGACGAGGCCCATCGTGTAGGCCGAGGCCGCCAGGGGTGTGCGCGGGCTCAGCGTCTGGGCGGCCGCCCCTTCGCCCACCTCCACTTCGACCCAGAGGGGCCGGTAAAACTCCAGGCTGTTGATCGGGTTGACGGCGCCGAGCGTGACCTCGAAGAGGCCGCCCTCCACGTCGACCCCGTTGTGCGTCTCGCTCCAGAGCGGGCTGCCGCCGGTGGCCGCATCGAAGAGCCGAAAGGTGAGCGTGGCATTGCCGTCGTCGACGGGCGTGCCGCCGTCTTCCAGGTAGCCCTGATAGCTCAGCGTGGCGGGCGACTGCGCCTGCGTCGGCAGCGCGGTGCCCAGAATAAGGAGCAGGAGTACGGCCCCAGCGAGTCGTAGCATCTTCATGGTCCTCTGCGTCGGTTTGTGACGAGGCTCTACTGGATCCTGCGTCAGACCGCAGCGCAGCGGGCCATCCTTGCTCGACGAGGCCCTTTCCCGGAGATGGTTAAGGGATCGGTTAGTTGAAAATGTGATTGGGACCGAGTACCGTATGAGTTGGTAGTGTACCTGACGTTCAACCTGCCGCCCGCGCCGTGCCCGACGCCTCGCAAGACGCCGTGACCGCCTTGCTCCGTTCGGACGAGGACGGAGCGGCGCTGATGGACCAGCTCCTTCCGCTGGTCTACACGGAGTTGCGCGGACTGGCACACGGCTACCTGGCCCGGGAACGCGCCGACCACACGCTCTCGACGACGGCCCTCGTCCACGAGGCCTACCTCAAGCTGGTCGACCAGAGCCAGGTCACGGCGCGGGGCCGCACCTACTTCTTCGGCGCTGCCGCCCGGGCCATGCGCCAGATCCTCGTCGACTATGCCCGCCGCCGCATGCGCCTGAAGCGGGGCGGCGACCGGGACCCGGTCTCGCTGAGCGGGGTGCAGCTGAGCGTGGATGACTTCGCCGCCGACCTGATCGACCTGGACGAGGCGCTCGACCGGCTGGCGGACCTCGACCCGCGCCAGGCCGAGGTGGTGGAGTGTCGCTTCTTCGGCGGGCTCACGACGAAGGAGACGGCGAAGGTGATCGGCGTCTCGCCCCGCACCGTCAAGCGGGACTGGGCGCTGGCCCGAGCCTGGCTCTACCGCCGCCTGCGCGAGGCGCCGCCCGACGCCTGACGCGCCCCCACAGCACCCGGACGGGCGCCACTGCGGGCGCGCATGACCCCTCGGGCCGGAAGATCGCGCAGGAGTACTTGAACCCCCTGCCCTCTCGACGCGCAGATCTCATGGAGCCCTCGGGCTTCGAACATGACAACTGGCAGCGGATCGGCGACCTCTTCGCCGAGGCGCTGGAGCACCCGCCGGACGCCCGAGCGGCGTTCCTGGACGTCGCCTGCGCGGGCGCCCCGGCGCTCCGGGCCGAGGTGGAGGCGCTGCTGTCCGCCTACGCCAAGACCGACGACTTCCTCCAGGCGCTCGACCCGCAGCAGGCCGCCGCCCTCATCAGCACGGCGGGCGAGACCGTCGAACCCGGGCAGACGGTGGGCCCCTACCGGCTGCGCCGCGAGCTGGGGCGCGGCGGGATGGGCGTCGTCTACCTGGCCGACCGCGCCGACGGGCAGTTCGAGCAGCAGGTGGCGCTCAAGGTGGTCAAGCGCGGCATGGACACCGACGCCATCCTGCGCCGCTTCCTCCACGAGCGCCAGATCCTCGCCCGCCTCCAGCACCCGAACATCGCGCGGCTGCTGGACGGCGGCATGACCGACACCGGCCTCCCCTACTTCGCGATGGAGTACGTAGAGGGCGAGCCGATCACGGACTACTGCGACCGCCACCGCCTCGGCATCCAGGAACGCCTCCACCTCTTTCGGACGGTGGGCACGGCGGTGCAGTACGCGCACCGCAACCTCGTCGTCCACCGCGACCTGAAGCCGAGCAACGTCCTGGTCACTGACGACGGACAGGTGAAACTGCTCGACTTCGGCATCGCCAAGCTGCTCGACGACACGGAAGGCCTGACGCTGCAGACGGTCGCGGGCCTGCGCCCGATGACGCCGGAGTATGCCGCGCCGGAGCAGGTGCAGGGCGAGGCGCTGACGACCTCTACGGACGTCTACAGCCTGGGCGTGCTGCTCTACGAGCTGCTCACCGGGCACCGCCCCTACCGGTTCGAGCGCCGGGCGCCGGACGCCATCGCGCAGGTCGTGGCCGGGGCGACGCCGACCCAGCCCAGCACGGCCGTCCAGCACGTCGAGGAGATCCGGCAGCGCGACGGCACGACCACGACGATCACGCCCGAGCAGGTCAGCCAGCGCCGCTCGACCGAGCCCACGCGCCTGCGCCGCCGCCTCGCGGGCGACCTCGACACCATCGTCCTGATGGCGCTCCGCAAGGAGCCCCACCGCCGGTACGCCTCGGCAGAGGCGTTCGTCGAAGACGTTCGGCGCCACCTGGACGGACTGCCCGTGCAGGCCCGCCCCACCACGCTGGGCTACCGGGTCGCTGCGTTCGTCCGGCGGCACCGGGTGGGCGTGGCCGCGGCGGCGGTCGTCGTGCTCGCCCTGCTGGTGGGATTGGGCGCTGCGCTGTGGCAGGCGCAGAAGGCCGCGCAGGAGGCCCGGACGGCCACCCAGGTCAAAGACTTCGCCCTCAGCCTGTTCGAACTGGCCGACCCGGACGTCGCCCGGGGGCAAGAGGTTACGGCCAGAGAGCTCCTCCGCCAGGGCGCCGTGCGGGCGGAGGACGACCTCGCCGGGCAGCCGGAAGCGCAGGCCAACATGTTCTTGGCCCTCGGTGAGATTCATTACAAGCTGGATGAGACGGACGAGGCCCAGCGGCTGCTCGAACGCGCACGCACGCAGTACCGCACGCTCTACGGTCCCACCCACGTAGCCGTGGCGCGGACCGAGGCCAGCCTCGGCAACGTGCTGATCCAAAAAGGCGAGTACGCGACCGCCCGGAAACACTTCGAAACGGCCCGTGACCTCTACCGGGACGCGCTGGGAACCCCGAGTGCCCCCCTGGCCGACGTGCTCCACGACCTGGCCGTATTGTCCCGCCGCCGGGGCAACAACGAAGCGGCGGAGCGGCTGCATCGGCGCGCCCTGGCGATGCGCGAAGCCACGCGCGGCCCGTCCCACCCGTCCGTAGCGCAGAGTCAGAAAAACCTCGCCCTGGTCCTCCACGCACAGGGCCAGTACGAGGAGGCCGAGACGCTGTACCGAGCGGCCCTCGCGCTGCATATTCAGCATTTCGGCGAGACGCATCGGCAGGTGGGCACGAACCTGAACAGCCTGGCCTCCCTGCTGCGCGATCGCGGCCAGTACGCCGAGGCTGGGTCGCTCTACACGCGCTCGCTGCACATCGCACGCGAGCTGTTCGGAGACACCCACGCCTCGGTGGCCACATCGACCTTCAATATCGGCGGGCTGCTGCTGGTTCAAGGACGTCCGGCTGAAGCACAACGGCACATGGAAGAGGCCCTCGCCATCACCCGACGCCTGTACGACGCGGACCACCCGTCGGTCGCCACGATGCTGAACGGCCTCGCGACGGCGCTGCGCGATCAAGAGCGCTATGCCGAAGCCCTGCCGTATTTCGAGGAGGCGCTGGCCATCTACCAGAACCAGCTCGGGCCTACGCACCATTTCACGGGCATTGCCCTCGTCAACCTGGGAAAGACGCGGCTCGGCCTGGGCGAGCTCCGCGAAGCCGATAGCCTGTTCCGCCGCTCCCTCACGATTCTGCGCGATGCCATGCCTCCCGGACACGACGCCGTCGCGCATCCGCTGTACGGCCTGGGGCGCGTGCGCCTCGCCCAGCAACGGATCGAAGACGCCGAGCCGCTCCTCCGCGACGCCTACGAGATCCGCCGTACGAAGCTCGGCCCCACACATCCCCGCACGGCCAGGGCGCAAAGCGCGTACGGCGCCTGCCTGAGCCTGCTGGGGCGCCACGAGCAGGCCGAGCCCTTGCTGACCGAAAGTCTGGACGTGCTGCGGGCGACCTATCCGACGGCCCACGCCGAGGTGACGACGGCCCAGCGTCGCCTTTCCGGGCACTACGCCCGGGCGGGTCGCTAGCGATGCTGCAAGAGGCTGCCCTCAGCGATCATCGTCGTCCTCGTCGTCATCGCGGTCGTCGTCATCCCACTCGTCCCAGTCATCGTCGTCCCAGTCGTCATCCTCCCAGTCGCCCCGCTCGTAGCGGCGGTCGTCCCGCTCGTACCGGCGGTAGCGGTCGTCGTAGCGGTCCCGCTCGTACCGTTCATACTTGTAGCGGCGATCGCGGCGGTACCGATGGTCGTACCGATGCGTCAGGCGGTGATATTCGATGCGCTGGCGCTGGGATAGTACGCGCTCGATACGATAGTCGGCACGGTCCCACCAGCGGGCGACGGCCCGGTTGCGCTCGTACTCGAAGCGGCGCGGGAACGGATACACGTAGCGGCGGTCGCGCGGATGGGTGCGCTCCAGCAGGCGGTACGTGGCGCGCTCCAGCCGACGCTGGAGGTAGCGCTCCTGGCGAGGCGTCAGCCGCAGGCGGCGGTCCAGGAAGTCCACGTAGTCGTCCACGTCCCGGGCGACGCGGTGGTACTGCGCCCGGGCCTGTGCGGCGCGGGGCGCGTCGTGATGCCGATAGTGAGGCTGGGCCGTCGTCGCGATGAGGGAGGCGCTGGTGCAGCCGCTGAGCAGCAGGACGACGACGGAGGCGGAAAGCAGCGTGGAGAGGCGCATGGCATACGACGGGGATGCGTGGAACAGCAGTGTGCCCCTCCTCACGGCAAGCTGCGTTCCGCACCGAAGATGCCCCCTCGAATCGTGCGCAATCGCGACGGACACGCGGCACGGAGCCCTGCCTGTGCCGTTTCGGGCGCTCAGAAAAATGGACAGTCCTCCGGCAGAGGACGACGCTCAGCCGAGGACCCCACGACCGTTGTCTTGCGCGATTCCGGTGCCGTCAGAGAAGATCAGACACGTAGGACTTGAGCTCGGGAAGATCGTACTGGACGACCTCCCAGATTACTTCAAGGTCGATGTTCAAGTAGTCATGCGCGATCCGGTTGCGCATGCCGATGATGGCGTGCCATGGTATGGCATCGTGGGCGTCGCGAAATTCCTCCGAGAGATGGCGACTGGCCTCGCCGATGATTTCGAGTTGGCGCGTCACCGCATCCTGAACAAGACGATTTTGCTTGAACGCCGCCTCATTGACATCGGCGGTGTACTCCTCGATCTGATGCATGGCGTCGAGGATGTGGTGCAGATAGACCTCATTCCTCGTCATACAGCACCACCGCATCCCGCTCGATGGAAGGACGCAGGTATGGGTCGAGCGCGGCGTCTGTGACGAGTTCGACGGGCCGCTGCAGCCGCTCGGACAGTTCCTGCTCCAGGGCGAACCATTTCAGGCCCAGGGGGGGGCGATCCTCGGCAGGCCGGAGCACCACGAGCAAATCGATGTCGCTATCCGGGCGCTCTTCGTCCCGGGCCCACGAGCCGTACAACGCGATCATGCGCACATACGGACGCAGTAGCGGCAGGACAGCGTTTCGGATATGTTGATGTCGTGCGTTCATCGAACAGTGCCTATCTTCAGCGACACTGGCAAGGTAGCATGCTTCAACGAAAGAAGCTGCCTTGGTTCGTTGTGACTCCTTACCCCACCGCCTCGCCTTCGGCCTCCAGGGCGTCCTCGTCGTCCAGGCCGTCGTCCTCGTCGTCGCTCCCGTTGCCCGCCATCGCGTCGAGGTCTACGTCCTCGTCCTCGTCGTCGGCGACCGCCTGTCCCGGACTCGATCCGGGAGCGGCGGAGCGTTCCAGCTCCTCGCGCAGGTAGCCGCTCGTGTAGGTGTCGGCGGCGGCCAGGGCCTCGGGCGTACCGGTGAAGACGACCTCGCCGCCCGCCGCGCCGCCTTCCGGCCCCAGGTCGATGATCCAGTCGGCCACCTTGACCACGTCCATGTTGTGCTCGATGACGACGACCGTGTTGCCCTTCTTGACGAGCGCCTTGAGCACGCTCAGCAGATGGCGGATGTCCTCGAAGTGGAGGCCCGTCGTGGGCTCGTCCAGGATGTAGAGCGTATCGCCGGTGCCGGGGCGCGACAGCTCCTTGGCCAGCTTCACGCGTTGCGCCTCACCGCCGGAGAGCGTGGTGGACTGCTGCCCGAGGCGGATGTAGCCGAGGCCGACCGAGTCCAGCGTCCGCAGCTTGCGCTCGATGCGGGGCACGTTCTCGAAGAAGGCCAGCGCCTCCTCCACCGTCATCGCCAGCACGTCGGCGATGGTGGCGTCCTTGTAGCGGATCTCCAGCGTCTCGGGGTTGTAGCGCTTGCCCTTGCACGTCTCGCACTCCACGTACACGTCGGGCAGGAAGTTCATCTCCAGCTTGACGATGCCCGCGCCCTTGCACTTCTCGCAGCGCCCGCCCTTGGTGTTGAACGAGAAGCGGCCCTTGTCGTAGCCCCGGATCTGGCTCTCGGGCAGCTTGGCGAACAGCTTGCGGATGTAGGTGAAGAGGCCGGTGTACGTGGCCGGGTTGGAGCGCGGCGTCCGCCCGATGGGCTTCTGGTCGATGTCGATGACCTTGTCGAGGTGGTCTGCGCCCTCGATGCGGCGGTACGGCAGCGGCACCATCTTGGCGTTGTGGAAGTGACTCGCCAGGATGGGGTAGAGCGTCTGGTTGACGAGCGTGCTCTTGCCCGAGCCGCTGACGCCCGTGACGCAGGTGAAGGTGCCGAGGGGCAGCTCCAGCGGGTCGCCCTTCAGGTTGTGGCCGCGGGCGCCGTGCAGCGTGAGCGTCTCGCCCGTGCCGGGGCGGCGCTCCTGGGGCACCTGGATGTGCCGCTCGCCGCGCAGGTAGGCCGCCGTCAGGCTCGTGTGCCCGTTGACGCCCAGCGGCAGGTCGGTCGGGGCCGTCGCGCCCAGGACGTGACCGCCGTGCTCGCCCGCGCCGGGGCCGAGGTCCACCACGTAGTCCGCCGCCTCGATCATCTCGCGGTCGTGCTCGACGACGAGGACCGAGTTGCCCAGGTCGCGCAGCGCCTTCAGGCTGTCGATGAGGCGGTTGTTGTCGCGCGGGTGCAGGCCGATGGACGGCTCATCCAGCACGTAGAGCACGCCCGTCAGCTGGGTGCCGATCTGGGTGGCGAGGCGGATGCGCTGGCTCTCGCCGCCGGAGAGCGTGCGGGCCGCGCGGTCCAGGGTGAGGTAGCCCACGCCGACGCCCACCATGAAGTCCAGCCGCTCGCGGATCTCCTTGACGATGGGCCGGGCGATGATGGCCTTCTGCCCCTCGAACCGGAGGCGGTCGAACAGCTTTCTCAGACGCACGAGGTCCATCTGCGCCAGGTCGGCAATGGAGTAGCCCGCGCCGTCATCGTCGTGCACCTGGTACGACAGGCTCTCGGCCTGGAGGCGCCCGCCGCCGCAGGCCGGGCACGGCATCTGCCGCATGAACGCCTCGGCCCAGCGCCGCTGCTTGGACGAGTTGGTGTTCTCGTAGGTGTGGCGGATGTGCTGGGTGACGCCGCTGAAGCGGTGCTTGTACTTGACCTCGCGGTTCTTGTAGCGGTAGACGATGTCGAACTGCTCGTCGCCCGCGCCCTCCATGAGCACGGCGCGCTGCTCGTCCGTGAAGTCGCCCAGCGGCGTATCGAAGTCGAAGTCGTACGCCTCGGCCACGGCCCGCAGCTGGCTGAAGATCCAGATGTCGCGAGGGGTGCCCAGCGGTTCGATTCCGCCCTCGTTGATCGTGCGGTCGGGATCGGGGATGATGAGCGCCGGGTCGATCTCGCGCGTGGTGCCCAGGCCGTTGCAGGCGTCGCACGCGCCGTAGGGCGAGTTGAACGAGAACGTGTTGGGCGAGGGCTCGTCGTACGAGAGGCCGCTCTCGGGGTCGAACAGGTGGCGGCTGAAGGTGTGGTCGCCCCGCTCGACGCCCTCCGGCCCGCCGACGACCGCCGCGATCAGGGTGCCGCTGCTCATGCCGAGGGCCGTCTCCACGCTCTGCGCCACGCGCGGGCGGATGCCGTCTTTGACGACGAGCCGGTCCACCACGACCTCGATGTCGTGCGTCTCGTAGCGGGCCAGCTTCATCCCCTTCTCGATCTCGCGCAGGGCGCCGTCCACGCGCACCCGCTCGTAGCCCTGCCGGGCGATCTGCTCGAACAGCTCACGGTAGTGGCCCTTGCGCCCCTTCACCACGGGCGCCAGCACCATCAGGCGCGTGCCTTCGGGAAAGTCCAGGATCCCGTCGATGATCTCGTCGTCGCTCTGCTTCCGCATCGCGTTGCCCGTCTCGTACGAGTAGGCCGTGGCGGCGCGGGCGTAGAGCAGGCGCAGGAAGTCATACACCTCGGTCACCGTGCCGACGGTCGAGCGCGGGTTGTTGGAGACGGTCTTCTGCTCGATGGAGATGACCGGCGAGAGGCCGTCGATGAAGTCCACGTCGGGCCGCTCCATCATGCCCAGGAACTGGCGGGCGTAGGCGCTCAGGCTCTCCATGTAGCGCCGCTGCCCCTCGGCGTAGATGGTGTCGAAGGCGAGGCTCGACTTGCCCGACCCCGAGAGGCCCGTAATCACCACGAGGTGCTCGCGGGGGATGTCGAGGTCGATGTCTTTGAGGTTGTGCTCGCGGGCGCCGCGAATCACGATCCGGTCGTCCATGCGGCTCGGGGCGTTCGAATGGGCAGGTGGGAGACGGAGGCACACGGACCTCGCCGGAGCGGGGGCGACGAGATGTGCATATCATGTTTCCTACCCTGGACCCGGAGCGACGTTTCTTGAGGGATTGGCAAAATCGCGGAACGCGCATTTCGTCTGTCTCACACCGTAAAATCGATACCAAAGACTTTCAAGGCATCAATGTCTCTTCGGCTGTCATAAATAGCCTGAGCTTGCTCTCGGAGTTCTGACACAACAGATTCGAAATCGAGAGAACGTGCAGGCTCCGGCTTCCACGTTCTGCCTAATTCGGCATTTGCCAAGACCAGGATCCCATGTCGGGAATTGTTCGAGCGCATGTACTGGTCGACAAGCTGATCGCTGAGCGCCTGAGAAAGCTCTGTGAATGACCAGTCATGCGCCCACTTGATTTCGATGGTCGTTGGCTGTAGGCCTGGAACATGGAGACGAATATCTGGCTTCTTTTTCCTATCCACCTCCTCTTCTCGTACCACCTTGTACCTGTCACGAGATCGGTCACGTAACTGATTGGCTAACCATTTCTGCAGCTTTTCCTCCGAGTCATCGGACTTCAAGTCCGCTCGAATGCTGAAGTCGTCGTTTTCAACATGGTCTTTGATATCCAACAAGCGTTTGTGGCCAATCTTGAATAAAGCATCGGCTGAGCGAGGATCGACTTCGTGGTTACGCGCAAAGTCAACCACGTCGCTCGGCTGCCACGGTTCGTCTTCCGCGTCCATCTCAGCACGTTCATCCATCAGGTGAAGAATCCAGTCTTTTCGGGACGCCATTTGGGAATTCCGCGACAATGAATCCAAGATATTAAAGACCTCGTCACCGGGTGCCTGTAGA
>JAAAOL010000312.1 GCA_009908885.1 Bacteroidota bacterium
GGCCCGCGCCAAGGCCGGGCAGCAATCGTCCAGCCCGGAGCCGGATGATTCGTTCGAGCCGGACGACGACCTCCCGTTCTAAACGGGACGCACCGGCTCTTCGACACCGCAAGCGGCGGCAGGGACCCGTTCTCTGCCGCCGTTTTGCTGTTTCAGCCGTACGACATCGCATCCCATCGACCACGCTGTAGGCGAGACGGCGGACGACGGACCGCCGACCGCTCGTCAAGCCCTGTAGTCTGCGGTCTGTGGTCTGCCGTCCGTCCCAGCCGCGATGATTGAACCACGACCCGGAGGCTCAGCCACCTTCACAACACCCCCTGCTCCCGCGCCCAGAACAGCGCCGCCAGGTGGATGCCGTGCACGAGGCCGCCGGTGCGGGCGCGGTGGAGCACGTCCGCCCGAGGCAACGTCCGCACCGCCATGGCCTCCGCCGCGTCGAGCTGTTGCTCGGCCACGCGCCGGGCGCCGGTGGCGGCGAAGCAGTGGACGTAGTTCGTCTGCCGATGCGGGTCCTGCGCGCACCGGCCGAGCGGCACCCACGTCTCGGCCTCGAAGCCCGTCTCCTCCAGCACCTCGCGCCGGACGGCGGCTTCGGGCGTCTCGCCCGCGTCGATCACGCCGCCGGGCAGCTCCAGCACCACTTCTTCGATGCCGTGCCGGTACTGCTCGACCAGCACCACCTGCTCGTCATCCGTCAGGCACACCGCGCACGTCCAGTCCGGCACCTCCACCACGTGAAACTCTGCCAGTTCGTGCCCGCCGGGCAGGCGCACGCGGTCGGCGCGCACCCCGAGCCACGGACGTTCGACGAGATAGCGGCGGTCGAGGACGGTCCAGCGCATAGGCAGAGCGGGTCGCGGCGAAGCATGGGGAGCAAGCAAGGTAGGCATCGGGCGCATCATTCACAGCCCCGCGACGCCGGGCAGCAGGGTCCCAACCGGGCGTTCAACGAGTGGAACGCGTCGCCGCGATGGGCCGTCTAAAATGATCAGGCTAGTCTACGTTGGAAGCGCTTCGAGAGAGCAGCTTCCCCTCACCCTCTGCTCCCAACATATCCGATTCTATCATGGCTGAACCGACCGTACTCCCCCATCCCGGGGCCAAGACGGCGGAAGACTTCCTTCCGCTCAACGGCACCGATTACGTCGAGTTTTACGTGGGCAACGCGAAGCAGGCCGCGCACTATTACGCCACCGCGTTCGGCTTCCAGATCAACGGCTACCGCGGCCCGGAGACCGGCCACCGCGAGGCCGCCAGCTACCTGCTCCAGCAGGGCAAGATCCGCTTCGTGCTGACGACGGCCCTCACGCCCGACTCGCCCATCGCCCGGCACGTCCACGAGCACGGCGACGGCGTCAAGGACATCGCCCTGTGGGTGGACGACGCCACGAAGGCGTTCGAGGAGACGACGCGGCGCGGCGGCGTGCCCGTCCGCGAGCCCGAGGTGCTCGAAGACGACGACGGCCGCATCGTCATCAGCGCCATCGCCACCTACGGCGACACCATCCACAGCTTCGTGGAGCGCTCCGCCTACGACGGCCTCTTCATGCCGGGCTTCGAACCGTGGACGGACGACCACTGGCAGCCCGAGCCCGTCGGCCTCAAGTACGTGGACCACTGCGTCGGCAACGTGCACCTGGGCGACATGGACCGCTACGTCGAGTACTACGCCACCGTGATGGGCTTCAAGAACCTGATCTCGTTCGACGACCAGGACATCTCGACCGAGTACAGCGCGCTCATGTCCAAGGTGATGTCGAACGGCAACGAGCGCGTCAAATTCCCGATCAACGAGCCCGCCGACGGCAAGAAGAAGAGCCAGATCGAGGAATACCTCGACTTCTACCGCGGGCCCGGCGTGCAGCACGTGGCGATGGCGACGGACGACATCCTGGGCACGGTGACCGCCCTGCGCCGCCGGGGCGTGCAGTTTCTCAGCGTCCCGACGACCTACTACGACGTCCTCCAGGAACGCGTCGGCACCATCGACGAGCCGGTGGACGAACTGGCCCGGCTCGGGATCCTGGTGGACCGCGACCCGGACGGCTACCTGCTGCAGATCTTCACCAAGCCGGTGCAGGACCGCCCGACGGTCTTCTACGAGATCATCCAGCGCAAGGGCGCGCGCAGCTTCGGCGCGGGCAACTTCAAGGCCCTCTTCGAAGCCATCGAGCGCGAACAGGCCCGCCGCGGAAATTTGTGAATGACGAATGTCGAGTGACGATGTGTTGCTCGACTGCGCGATTCACTCCCTCCTTCGACATTCGCAATTCGACACTCATCATTCGACCATCGAATTATGCCTGCCTATTATACTCGCATGGGGAACGTCCCCCACAAGCGCCATACGCAATTCCGCCGCCCGGACGGCGAGCTCTACACCGAGGAGGTCGTCGGCGCCGAGGGCTTCAGCGGCGCGGCGTCCATCTGCTACCACATCCACCCGCCCACGCTGGTCGAGCGTATCGAGGAGCCGCTGCCCTATGAGGTGGAGTACGCCGACAAGGACTTCCTGCGCCACCGCCACCTGAAGGGCTTCGAGGTGCAGGAAGGCGGCGACTGGCTGGGCGGACGGCAGTACATCATGGGCAACAGCGACGTGCGCCTGGCCCTGAGCCGCCCGACGGATGCGATGGGCTACTTCTACCGCAACGCCTCGCACGACGAACTGATCTACGTGCACGAGGGCGAAGGCACGCTGGAGAGCATCTTCGGCACGGTCCAGTTCGAGAAGGGCGATTACGTCTACGTCCCCCGCACCGTCACGCACAAGTGGACGTTCGAGGGGCCGACGCCGCCGCGCCTGCTCGTCATCGAGTCGGCCTCGGAGGTGCGCTTCCCGAAGAAGTACCGCAACCAGTTCGGACAGCTCCTGGAGCACAGCCCGTACTGCGAGCGCGACGTGCGCCCGCCCGCGGAGCTGGTGACGCACGATGAGCAGGGCGAGTTCGAGATTCGGATCGCGAAGCACGGCTACCTGCACCGCTACGTGATGCGCTACCACCCGTTCGACGTGGTGGGCTGGGACGGCTACATGTACCCGTACGCCATCTCGATCCACGACTTCGAGCCGATCACGGGGCGCATCCACCAGCCGCCGCCGGTGCATCAGATGTTCGAGGCGCACAACTTCGTCGTCTGCTCGTTCGTGCCGCGCCTCTTCGACTACCACCCGGAGGGCATTCCGGCGCCGTACAACCACTCCAACATCGACTCCGACGAGGTGCTCTTCTACGCCGAGGGCGACTTCATGAGTCGCAAGGGCATCGAGCGCGGCTCGTTCACGCTGCACCCCGGCGGCATCCCACACGGCCCGCACCCCGGCACCGTCGAGGCGTCGATTGGCAAGGAGGGCACGGAGGAGCTGGCCGTCATGGTGGACACGTTCCGCCCGCTCCACCTGACGCGCACGGCGCTGGAGATCGAAGACGCCGACTACGCCTACTCGTGGAAGCCGGAGCTGCACGGCATGCCCGCCGGCGACGGCCACAACGGACAGGCCGAACCCACGGCGAAGGCGTAATTATGCGTTCACGACTTCCTGGGACACGTTCCGAAACGTCATCCTAAGCCGACGTCGAATGATCTCTGTACACGGTCTGGAGGACGCTATGAACTCGGCGTCGCACGAGCGTCAATAACGGGCTCTACTGAGCATGTGGCCTTTTGGGGAGTCATCCCGGACCCTGATCCGGGATCCAGAAGGGCAGCAATAGGGCATAACGCGCTCTAACCATCTCTTCACCAGAGATGCTTCGCTCCGCTCAGCA
>JAAAOL010000044.1 GCA_009908885.1 Bacteroidota bacterium
GCTGCGGTAGTAGCGGCGCTGGAAGTAGACCACCTTGTCGCCCGTCGTCAGCGAGGTGCGTTCGATGAGCAGCAGCGCGCGCCGCTGCGGGACGGCGAGGTGGTCGGCCACGTCGGGGTCCGCGTTGACGGCCTCGATGCGAAATAGTCCGCGCAGGATCGGAATGTCGTAGTCTTGCTCCAGGACGTGATAGATCGTCTCCTGCGTGAGGTCGTGGTCGCGGAGGAGTTGCGCGTAGAACAGCGGCAGCCACGTCTGGTCGAACGCCATCGGCTCGTCGTCGCCGAGGCGCAGGCGGTCCAGCCGCATCACTTTTTTGTCCACGTCCAGGTCGAGGATCGTCGCGATGTCCGGCGCGACCGGTTCGGCCTCGAAGTGCAGCACCTGCGAGGACGCTTCGAGGCCGGCCTGCTGCATGTCTTCCACGAAGTCGCTCAGCCGCACGAGGCCCTGCCGCACGCGGTGCTCCTTGACGAAAGAGCCGAGCCCCTGCCGCCGGTAGATCAGCCCCTCGCTCTCCAGCGTCTGCAACGCTCGGCGGACGGTAATCCGACTCACGTCGAACTGCTCGCCGAGTTGACTCTCGGACGGTAGTTGCTCGTCGGGCTGATAGATGCCCTCTTCGATTTGCTGGCGGAGCCAGTCGCTGATCTGTTGATGACGGGGCGTCCCGGGACGGAGCATGAGGAGCAGCAGTCGATGGGAAGAACGCAGGCGCAGAACGGTTGACAATACAGGCTATTACCTGTGCCCTGTGAGGGAAGTTCATATTTTCGTGAAGGCGTCTGCGATTCATGGGCAGATCGCGTAGCTTGTGCGCTCATACGCCGTCCACCGCCCGCCGCCCTGCGCCTATGCCCACCCGTCTCTCCGGCATTCGCCGTGCTGCCGCCTGGACGGCCTGCGCGCTGTCCTTTCTGATCGTCCTCCCGCCCCATTCTGGCTCTGCCGCCGTGGACACCCTGCCACCGGACAGCACCGACGCGCGCCCCCGCGCCCGCGAGGCCGGGGTGGTCGTCGGCCTCTTCCCGCCCGGCCCGCTCAACGCCATCACCGACGTGGCGGGCGTGCAGGTGGGCCACGCCACGGTCATCGAGGGCGACGCGGTGCGGACGGGCGTGACGGCCATCGTGCCGCACGACGGCAACCTCTACCGCGAGCGCGTTCCGGCGGCGATCTACGTCGGAAACGGTTTCGGGAAGCTGCTGGGTGTGACGCAGGTGCACGAACTGGGCGAGCTAGAGACGCCCCTCCTGCTGACGTGCACGCTGTGCGTCTGGCAGGCCGCCGACGCGCTGGTCGATACGCTGCTCGCCCGCCCCGACATGGCCGACGTGCGGTCGATCAACCCGGTGGTGGGCGAGACGAACGACGGCTACCTGAACGACATCCGCGCCCGCCCGATTCGTCCTGAGCACGTCCGCGCGGCGCTGCGTGCAGCGTCGGACGGGCCGGTTGAGGAAGGCGCCGTGGGCGCCGGAACGGGCACCGTGGCCTTCGGCTGGAAGGGCGGTATCGGCACCAGTTCACGTCGGCTTCCCGATCCCCTAGGCGGGCACACCGTCGGCGTGCTCGTGCAGGCCAACTTCGGCGGCGTGCTCACCATCAACGGGGCGCCGGTGGGCCGCGAGCTGGGCCAGTACGCGTTTCAGCGCGCCCTCGGCCAGCACGCTGACGGCAGCATCATGATCGTCGTGGCGACGGACGCGCCGCTGACCGCCCGCACGCTCCGCCGCCTCGCCAAGCGGTCGCTGGTGGGCCTGGCCCGCACGGGCGCGAGCATGACGAACGGCTCGGGCGATTACGTCATCGCCTTCTCCACGATGCCGACGGACGCGCCGGGGCCGCGCCTCGCCAACGATGCCCTGTCGCCGCTCTTCCAGGCCGTGGCGGAGGCGACCGAAGAGGCCATCTACAACGCCCTCTTCCAGGCGACGACGATGGACGGGCATCGCGGGACCGTGGAGGCGCTGCCGATGGAGGCCACGCTGGACGTCCTGCGCCGCTACGACGTCCTCCGCTGGGACGAGACCCTGCCACCGAACCGAGACTAACGCTTCATGATCGACTGGTTCGCCTCGCTCTCGCCTCTTCTCCAGGCCTTGCTTGCGGGCCTCTTCACCTGGTCGGTGACCGCCCTAGGTGCCGCCGTGGTCTTCGTGACCCGCACCATGTCGCGCCGTCTGCTCGACTCGATGCTCGGTTTTGCGGCGGGGGTGATGATCGCCGCGAGCTTCTTCTCGCTCCTGCTGCCCGCCATCGAGATCACCGAGGTGCAGGGGAAGACCGCCTGGGTGCCTGCCGTCTTCGGGTTTCTGCTGGGTGGACTCGTGCTGCGCCTCGCCGACGCGGTATTGCCGCACCTCCACCCCGGCTTTCCGAAAGAAGAGGCCGAGGGCGTCGCGACGTCGTGGCGGCGCAGCACGCTGCTGGTGCTCGCCATCACGCTGCACAACATTCCCGAGGGGCTGGCCGTGGGCGTGACGTTCGGCGCCGTCGCGGCGGGCATCGAGGCCGGGACGGGCGCCACGCTGGGCGCCGCCATCGCGCTGGCCATCGGGATCGGCCTGCAGAACTTCCCGGAAGGCATCGCCGTGGCGCTGCCGCTGCGCGGCGAGGGCGTCAGCCGACTGAAGAGCTTCTGGTACGGCCAACTCTCCGGCATTGTCGAGCCCGTCGCAGCGGTGCTGGGCGCGGTCGCGGTGCTGACGGTCCGCCCGATGCTGCCGTACGCGCTGGCCTTCGCGGCGGGCGCGATGATCTACGTCGTCGTCGAGGAACTCATCCCCGAGTCGCACCTGCACGGGCACGAAGACCTCGCCACCTCGAGCGCGCTCGGCGGCTTTGCCGTGATGATGCTGCTGGACGTCGCCCTCGGCTGACCCGGCGCCGGATCTTGTCCGCCCGTCGTCGCTTCCATTATCCCGCTTCACCCCGCAACGCCCGACGCTGCACGGCCGAGGCTGGAGACGTGCGATGCGGTCATCCCGCACTCTGAAACCATCCCGCCCGGCCGCAGCGTGGCCAGCACGGCCTGCCCTTTATCGCCCCATCCCCGAACTGCTCCCGCCATGCCCGATACCGGATCTGCCTTCATCGATGCCTCGCGGACGTACCTGCGCGAGGAGTACCTGCCGAAGATCGCGTACTGCCTCGACCAGCTGGACGAAGACGACATCTGGTGGCGGCCCAATGACGCGTCCAACAGCATCGGCAACCTCATTCTGCACCTCGCCGGCAATGCCCGCCAGTGGGTCGTCCACGGCATCGGCGGGGCCTCCGACGTGCGGGACCGGGCGCGCGAGTTCGATGCGGGTGAGACGCAGACGAAGGCCGAACTGCTGCAACACCTCCGCTCGACCCTGAAGTCCGTCGATGCGGCACTCGCCCTCCTCAACCCGGACACGCTACACGAGACGCGAACCATCCAGGGGCTGGAGCGGACGGTCCTCGAAGCGCTCTACCACGTCGTCGAGCACTTCGCCACGCACACCGGCCAGATCGTCTACATCACCAAGCTGCGCACGGGCGCCGACCTCGGCTTCTACTCGGTGGACGAGGACGGCGACGTGACGACGAACTGGTGAACCAGTTTCAGGGTCTGGGGAGCCCGTCTGTGAGACGACCCGTCCCTGAAGCCTTGGCTACGGAAGGGAAAGAAAGCCATCTGCGAGCCCCCTTGGATTTCGCAGAGACGCGTCGGGTATGTGTTTAGCGTATATCCGCCGCGCATTGCGCCCCCGACCTGCGGTGCGAGATCTGT
>JAAAOL010000497.1 GCA_009908885.1 Bacteroidota bacterium
GCCGGATCGAGGCGTAGCCGTAGCTACGGCGAGATCCGGGAACGCTGGCCGGCGGCGCCAGCGACGCACGGACTGACCAAGAGATGGCTGGATGGTGCACTAGGCGTCGTCCCACACGATCTGCGCATACCGCCGCTTCCCCACCTTCAGCACGAACGGCGCCTGCGCGGCGAGGTCGACGTCGAGGTAGGGATCGCTGACCTTCTCGCCGTCGATGGAGACGGCGTTCTGCTTCACCATGCGTCGGCCCTGGCTGTTCGACTGCGTGAGGCCCGCCTGCTTCATCAGGTTGAGCAGCCCGATGACGGTGCCCTCATCCGGCTCAGGATGAAACGTCTCGATGTCGTCCGGCACGTCGCCCTGCACCACCGTCTTCTCGAAGTGCTGGCGGGCGGCCTTAGCAGCCTCCTCACCGTGGTACATCTGCACGATGGCAAAGGCGAGGTCGTGCTTGGCGTTGCGGGGATCGTCCTCGGCGTAGGTTTTCAGACGCGGCAATTCGGCCGTGGGCACGTCCGTCGCCAGCTCGAAGTAGCGGTAGATGAGTTCGTCCGGGATCGAGAGCGTCTTGCCGTACATCTCCTCCGGCGCCTCGTCGATGCCGATGTAGTTGTCCAGCGACTTCGACATCTTCTCCGCCCCGTCGGTGCCCTCCAGCAGCGGCAGCATGATGCATACCTGCGGGGCCATCCCGTTGGCCTGCTGGATGGAGCGTCCGACGAGCAGGTTGAACCGCTGGTCCGTCCCGCCCAGCTCGATGTCCGACTGGATGGCGACGGAGTCCTGCGCCTGGGCCAGCGGATACAGAAACTCGTGCACGCCGATGGCCTCACCCGCCTTGTAGCGCTTCTCGAAGTCGTCGCGCTCCAGCATGCGCGCCACCGTATACTTGCCCGCCAGCTCGATCACCTCACTGAACGTCATCTGATCCAGCCACTCGGAGTTGTACACGATGCGCGTGCGCTCCGGGTCGAGGATCTTGGACGCCTGCTCGAAATAGGTCTCCCCGTTGCGGCGCGTCTCCTCGAAGGTGAGCGGCGGGCGCGTCTTGGACCGTCCGCTCGGATCGCCGATCATGCCCGTGAAGTCGCCCACGATGAGGACCGCCTGGTGGCCTAGGTCCTGAAACTGGCGCAGCTTGCGCAGGACGACGGCGTGGCCGAGGTGGAGGTCGGGGCGGCTCGGGTCGCAGCCCAGCTTGACGACGAGCGGCGTGCCCGCCTCGCGCGACTGCTTCAGCTTGTCGACGAGGTCGTCTTCGGGCACGATGTCCTCGACGCCGCGCCGGATCTGCGTGAGCTGTTCGTCGATCGGAGGAAACGTAGGCATGGAGGCTGAACGGGGTGAGAGAGAATCGGAGGTGGGGAACTGGATCGGGCCCGCTGCGGCGCCCGGCTCAATACTGCCGCATCTCGCGGTCCATGCGGCGCTTCGTCTCGCGCTCGGCGATGTCTTGGCGCTTATCGTAGTGCTTCTTGCCCTTCGCGAGGCCGATCTGGACCTTCGCGTAGCCGTCGCGGAAGTAGAGCTTCAGCGGCACGATGGTGTAGCCCTTCTGCTCGGACGCCTTGCGCCACTTGTAGATCTCGCGCTTGTGCAGCAGCAGCTTGCGCTTCCGGGTGGGGTCGTGGTTGTTGTCGCTGCCGTGCGTGTACGGGGCGATGTGCATGGCGTAGATGAACATCTCGTCCCGTTCCACGACGCAGTACGCCTCCTGGAGACTGGCCCGTCCCTGCCGGATGGACTTGACCTCGGTGCCGCGCAGCACGATCCCCGCTTCGAGGGTGTCCTCGATGTGGTAATCGTGCCGCGCCTTGCGGTTGGTGACGACGACGTTGATGCCTTCTCCCATGACGCTACTTCTGCCGATATTCGATGGTTGATGGCGGTACCGTCAGGACTCGTGAGTGTCGGAGGCGGGCGCGTGCAGGCCATCCGCGACGTTGTTATTCCGCCATCCGATACGATCGTGCGTGGCGTCGAGTCGAGGCGGCCCGGGGTCGGCTACAGCTGAAACTCGCGTCCGTCGTCCTCGCCCTCCTCGTCGGTCAGCACGAACAGCGGGAACTCAGGGATGTCGCTCGTGACGCCGTAGAAGTGCAGGTACTGCCGGAACTCCGTGAGGCTGGCGATGGCCAGGTCGTCCAGGCGGAGGCGCAGGTCGTCGGCCACGTAGGCGTGCATCTCCGGGGCCATGTCGTGCGCCTGGAGCCAGACGGGGCGATGCGCCTCGGCGGTCTCGATCAGCGTGCGGAGCAGCTTGACGGTGCGGGGCGTGGCTTCGTCGCGGCGGGTGGCGAAGAGGCCCCACACCATCGGGTAATTCACCAGCTCGAACCACTCCTCGCCCAGGTTGAGCGTCAGCGCGTCCGTGTGGAGCGTCGGCACATTGCCGCCGACGAGCAGGCTAGCATCCTCGGGCGCCTCGATCAGGGTCTCGGGTGTGGCCCCTTCGTACGGGACGAACTCGGGCTCCTTCTGGTAATGCTCGCGCAGCGCGATGCGGGCGATGAGGGCCTCCTGGTTGTCCTCCGGGTCGAAGGCCATCGAGCGAATCTGCTTCAGGCCGTGCCGCAGGAGCACCCGGGCGTAGGGATAGCGCCACGTCGAGAAGGCGCCGGTGGGCAGCACGTCCACCGCCTGGGGATTCGTGAAGACCACCAGCGACGGTAGGAGGGCGACGTCTACCTGTTGGCGCATCAGCTGGTCGCTGCACGCCTTCGGAGACATCAACTGCAGGTCTACCGGCGGCGCGTCCTCACGGGCCATCAGCGTCTCGTGCAGCAGCGTTCCGGCGAGCATGTCCCAGATGGCAAGTCGCATGAAGCGCTAGGGTCAGATGAGCCAGACGGCGAGAGCGTGTGCAGCGGACGGGCACCAAAAACCGCCGGAGCAACATGCTGTCCCGGCGGCAAAGAGAGCCTGGACGCCCGCAGGGAGGAGCGGAGCAGCCTAGTTGGTGTCCCGCATGCGCTCTTTGATCCGGGCGGACTTGCCCCGGCGCTCGCGCAGGTAATACAGCTTGGCCCGGCGCACGTGACCGCGACGCATGACTTCGACTTTCGCCACCTTGGGGGAATGGATCGGGAAGACCCGCTCCACGCCGATGCCGCCCGACACCTTGCGGACGGTAAACGTGCGGTTCGAGCCGGAGCCCTTGAAAGCGATGACGACGCCCTGGAATTGCTGGATGCGTTCCTTGTTGCCTTCCACGACGCGCACGTGCACGTTCACCGTGTCGCCAGCGCCAAATTCTGGAAGGTCATCCTCGCGGTACTGGGTCGCCTCGACCAGTTTCATCAGATCGGTAGCCATGGCGTACCTCCTATTATCTTCGATGGGGTTGGTATTGAGAGTCTTGGATAGCCAGCGCCGGGAACGACGCCGTAGGAGCGGATCAGTCGTCCGGACTGCCCGCCTGCATGTCGTGTCGCACCGGTTCGGGGTGTAGTAGGTCGGGCCGCCGCTGCCGGGTTTTTTCGAGGCGGCGGGCTTCGCGCCAGGCCGCGATCCGGCCATGATCGCCAGAGCGCAGCACGTCGGGCACGGTGAGCCCGCGGTACGTGGCGGGACGCGTGTAGTGGGGCGCGTCGAGCAGCCCGTCCTGGAAGGCGTCCGAGAGCGCCGAGGTCGCATCGCCCAGCACCCCCGGAATCAGCCGAACGACGGCATCAACGACCACGAGCGCCGGAAGTTCACCGCCGCTGAGGACGTAATCGCCGATGGAGACCTCGCGCGTGACCCGCTCGTCGCGGACGCGCTGGTCGACCCCTTTGTAGTGCCCGGCCAGCAGCACGAGCCGCTGCTTGAGCGAGAGCGCATTCGCCATCGACTGGTCGAACTGCTCGCCGTCCGGGCTCAGGTAAATCATCTCGTCGATGGCGGGCGGCTCGTCCTGGAGGGCATCCAGGCAGCGGAAGATGGGCTCGGGCTTGAGCACCATGCCCGCTCCTCCGCCATACGGGTAGTCGTCGATCTGGCGGTGCTTGCCCTCCGCGTACGTGCGCAGGTCGTGCACCCGGATGTCGACCAGCTCGTTGCGGGCCGCCCGGCGCAGGATGCTCTGCTCCAGCGGTCCCCGGACGAGGTCCGGCAGGCCCGTAAGGATGTCGATGCGCATCATGGGTGCGGTGCCAGGCGGGTGTCAATCCAGCAGCCCTTCGATGGGACGGAGCACGACGCGCCCCGCCTCCAGGTCGATGATTTCGAGGAACTCGGGCACGCCGGGGATGAGCGCATCCGGCTGTCCGGGGCGGGCCACGACGTACACGGGATGACCGGGGAGGTCCATCACGTCGACGATGGTGCCCACGGCGTCGCCGTCGGTCGTGATGACGTCGAGATCGATGAGGTCCTCGATGAAGAACTCGTCATCCTCCAGCGCCGGAAGGTCGTCAAGGTGGGCATAGACCAGTTGGCCGCGCAGCGTCTCGGCCTCATTGCGGTCCCCGATGGCGTCCAGGCCCAAGAGCACGGTGATGCCGCGCTTGGTGTGCTGGTAGCGCACCGAGGCGACGGCATACGGCGTGACAGCCTCGGGCCGCGCGCCCACGTAGCACGTCTCCAGGTCGGCGAAGCGCTCCGGGTCGTCCGTCTCCGGCACCACTTTCATCTCGCCCTGCACGCCATGCGGCTTGCCGATGCGCCCTACCAGGAGCAGGGCGTCCGGGTCCACCGTGGGAGGGGAGGTATGGGTGTCGGACATGGGCATGGCGAGATCACCGATGAGCGGCAGGCGGCCGTTCGCAGGTTATGCGTCCTTCTTTTCGTCGGAATCATCCTCGTCGGAATCATCCTCGTCGGAATCATCCTCATCGGAATCATCCTCGTCGGAATCATCCTCGTCGGAATCATCCTCATCGGAGTCGTCCTCGTCGGAGTCGTCCTCATCGGAGTCGTCCTCATCGGAGTCGTCCTCCGCCTTGGGCGCTTCGTCCTCGTCGGCCTCCGTGTCGTCGTCGTCCGTGGCCTTCGCCGCTTCAGCGTCGGCAGCCGGTTGCTCGTCCGCCGCCTCGGCCTCGCCTTCGTCTTCGTCTTCGCCGGCGGCTTCTGCCGCTGCTTTGGCTTTGGCTTCTTCTTCGGCTTTCTTTTTGGCTTCGGCCTTCTTCTTGGCTTCCGCCTCGGCCTTCTTGCGGGCCTCCTCTTCGGCCTTGCGCTTGGCTTCTGCTTCCGCTCTGCGCTTGGCCTCCTCGGCCTCTTCCTTGGCGACGCGCTCGCGCTCTTCTTCGAGCGCTTGCTTGCGGCGGGCCTGCGGGGTCAGCTTGATGGCCTGCTGGGCCTGCTCGGCGTGCTTGGCGCGATGCTCCTCGACGGCCTGGTCGATCTCTTCCTCGCTGGCGCCCTTGCGCTTCAGATGCAGCGCCAGCAACAGGCCGTGCTTGCTCAGGATGCTCCGCACGGTGTCGGACGGCTGCGCGCCGACCTCCAGCCAGTGCAGGATGCGATTCTGATTTAGCTCGACCCGCGCGGGTTCTTCCAGCGGGTAGTACCGGCCCAGGTCTTCGATGTAGCGACCGTCGCGCGACTTGCGACCGTCGGCCGCGACGATGCCCCACACCGGAAGTTTCTTCCGGCCCAGGCGACGCAATCTCAGTTTAACTGCCACAGTTCAATAGCTATTGGGTTCTCGAAATTCGGTGATCGCCTCCAGGGGAGACGGTCCAGGTCGGGTCAGCCGGGAATGCGGCCTCCGCCGCCTCCGCCGAGCTTGCCCAGCATGGAGCCAAGATCGACGGAGCGTCCGCTGCCCATCAACTTGGACATGGTTTTCATCATCTTCTTCATCTCCTTGAATTGCTTCAGGAGCTGGTTGACGTCGCGCACCTCGGTGCCACTGCCCCGGGCGATGCGCCGACGGCGGCTGCCGTTGAGCACGCGCGGGTCGCGGCGCTCCTCGGGCGTCATCGAGAGGATGATGGCTTCGATGTGCGCGAACGCCTCGTCATCGACGTCGAGGTCGCGAATCTGACTGCCGACGCCGGGAATCATGCCGATGAGGTCCTTGAGGGAGCCCATCCGCTTGATCTTCTGCAGTTGCTGGTAGAAGTCGGCCAGGTCGAAGTCTTCCGTCCGGATCTTCTTGCGCAGCTTCTCCGCCTCGCGCTCCTCGAACTGCTCCTGCGCCCGCTCGACGAACGACACGATGTCGCCCATGCCGAGGATGCGCTGGGCCATCCGGTCCGGGTAGAACTCCGTCAGCGCGTCCAGCTTCTCGCCCGTGGAGGCAAACTTGATGGGCTTCTGGACGACCGAGCGAATCGAGAGGGCGGCACCGCCTCGCGTGTCGCCATCCAGCTTGGTGAGGACGACGCCGTCGTAGTTGAGCCGCTCGTTGAATTCCTTGGCCGTGTTGACCGCGTCTTGTCCCGTCATGGAATCCACGACGAACAGAATCTCGTCGGGCTCGACGGCATCGCGGATGTCACTGACCTCCTGCATCATCCGCTCGTCGATGTGCAGGCGCCCGGCGGTGTCGATGATCACGACGTCGCGGGCGGTGCGGCGGGCTTCATCGACGGCCTCGGCGGCGACGCGCACGGCGTCCTGGACGGGCGTGCCGTCGTCGTTGAGGATGTCGTAGACGGGCACGTTGACCTGGCTGGCCAGCTTCTTGAGCTGGTCCACGGCGGCGGGGCGGTAGACGTCGGCGGCGGCCAGCAGTGGCGCGCGGCCTTCCTTGCGGAAGTGGCGGGCCAGCTTGCCGCAGAAGGTGGTCTTGCCCGAGCCCTGCAACCCGGCGATCAGGATGACCGTGGGCGGATGGTCGGCCGTGTTGAGGGCCACGTGCTCGCCGCCGAGCAATTCGGTCAGTTCGTCGTAGACGATCTTGACGAGTTGCTGGCCGGGCGAGACGGACGTCAGCACGTCCTCGCCGAGGGCTTCGTCCTTCACCCGGTCGGTGAAGTCGCGCGCCACCTGGTAGTTGACGTCAGCATCGAGTAGCGCCCGCCGAATCTCACGCATCGTCTCGGCGATGTTGAGTTCGTTGATGCGGCCCTGTCCGGTGACGGACTTCAGCGCCCCTTCCAGCTTTTCGGATAGACTTTCAAACATGCGGGCTTGCGTGCTCTACGTCAGCATCGTCAGTTACGAACGCCGCGCTCGCCACCGGGGGGAGCGAGCGCGGAATGTCGCTGTCGGCAGTACAGAATTGGGAAGGTAGTCCCCACGTCCGCGAAATACAAAGACTGTAGCGGGTGTGAACGAGCAATGGGGCGACGCGTGCCCATCGCACGGGCTATTCCTCGGATTTTTCACGGGCACGCAACAGGTCCAGCGTCTCGATGGCGTGCCGCAGGTGGGGAATGACGATCGAGCCGCCCACGACGAGCCCGACGTTCAACGCATCTTCGAGTTCGTCGTCCGTGAAGCCCGCCTCCACGCACTGGCCCAGGTGGTAGTCCACGCAGTCGTTGCAGCGCAAGACGAGCGAGGCAACGAGGCCGAGCAGCTCCTTGGTCCGGCCCGGCAGCGCGCCGTCCCGGTAGGCGGCGGCGTCCAGGTTGAAGAACCGCTTGATGCCGAGGTGACCGCCCTCCTCCAGGAGGCGCTGGTTCATGCGGGTCCGGTAGCGCTCGAACGCATCGAGGCGATCCGGGGCGGCCGGTGCCGAGTCGTCCTTGTGGGCGTGAGAGTGGCTCATGTGAACGGGCGGGCCGTGGTGTGAGTTAGGTGTGTACGTTCGCTGCACTGTCCCCCGCCCTGCCCTATGCCGACCAAGGCCGCCCTCCGCCAGCACTTTCGGGCCGTCCGCGCCGCGCTCGACGATGCGAGCTATGCCCAGCGGAGCCGGGCCATCACGAACCGGGTGGCGGCGCTGCCCGAGGTCGAGGCTGCGTCCATCGTTCACGCGTACTGGCCGATGGTGGCCGAGCGGGAGGCCGACACGCGCCCCCTCCTCCGCGCGTTGCGCGCCGCCGGAAAACAGATCGTGCTACCGGTCGTACTACGATTTACGCGCGAGCCGACGGACGCGCCGCGCCTCGAACATCGGGCGCTGACGGATCCTTCAGTGCTGCAGGTCAACCGATGGGGCCTCCACGAACCCGTCGCCGGTCCATGCGTTCCGCCCGAGGCGTTGGACATCGTCCTCGTGCCCATGCTGGGCGGCGACCGGCGCGGCTACCGCCTCGGTCACGGCTTCGGGTACTACGATGAATTCTTGCACGGCCTGACCGTGCCGACCGTCGGGCTCGTCTACGAGGCCTGCCTGGTCGAGGCCCTGCCGGTCGCCCCGCACGACGTCCCGCTCCGCGTGCTCGTCACCGAACGGAGGACCCTGCGCCCCGCGGCGGACGGAGCCGAATCGGAGCCGACCACGTAACAACAGGGCGGTCTCCTGCGTATCGTCTACACACCATTGTCTCAGTGGCTGGACCGACATGAAAACGCGACAGCGACAACCCACCGAAGAGCAGCGCCCGCGCTCGCTCGACGATCTCTCCACCCCGTCGAAAGAAGGCTCCTCGCTGGAGCACCTGTCCGACGCCGAGCTGGAGGCCCTCCTCTTCGACGAGAGTGAGCAGGACGACTCCAAAGGCCTGCTCAACCTCCCGACCATGGCGGGCCTCTCGCTGATCGTGGTAGGCATCGCCTATCTCTTTCAGCAACTCGGCATGTGGGGCGGCGTCGAACTGGGCACGCTGGTCAGCTGGCTCCCCTGGCTCGCCGGGATCCTGATCATCCTGCTGGGCTTCGGCGTGCTGTCGTGGCGACCCAAGAAGAAGAAAAAGAAGGCCAAGAAGGCCGTCGACGCCAAGACGGGTAAGAAGAAAGTCGTCGTCGAAGCCGAAAAGGACGAAGCCAAGAAGCGACTGCGCAAGTCGGCGCGCGACAAGAAGATCGCGGGCGTCTGCGGCGGCATCGCCGAGTACCTCAACATCGACCCGACGCTCGTCCGCATCGCCTTCGTCATCGGGACGTTCTTCAACGGCGTCGGCATTCTGATTTACCTGGCGCTGGCGTTCATCATGTCGAAGCCGGAACCGGACGCTGAGGACCCGCACATCACCATCATCCGCGATAGCTAATATGTCGACCTCTGCCAAGAAACTGACCAAGTCGTCCACCGACCGCATGATTGCGGGCGTGTGTGGCGGGCTCGCTGAATACTTCGACGTGGACCCGACCGTCGTTCGGGTGGCCTACGTGGCCATCAGCCTCTTCTCGGCGGGCTTTCCGGGCCTTATCGTCTACATCATCCTGGCGCTCATCATGCCAGATCACTGAATCTGGCCATCTCGCCTACTTCCCAACATTGCAGAAGGCCGCTCGCATCGCTGCGGGCGGCCTTCGCTGTTGGAGGGAGGCTGTGCCTGACGTCAGGCGACCTGCGTCACGTCCGGACTCCAGGCCCGCTGCGTGTTCGTTACGGCCTGCTGGGCGACGGTCGCATCGACCGGGAAGTCGTATTCCTCGGCCATCTCCTGCGCCACCACGTCGGGCAGGAGCTTGCTGATCTCGACCAGCAGCGGCGTCAGGTCTTTGAGATGCTGCTCGGCCAGCCGGGCCACGGCTTCCTCGCGCACGGCGAGGCCGAACGTGTGGAAGGCCGTGTAGCTCATGGCGGCCAGGCTGAGGGCCGTGTAGTTATCGCGCAGCACGCGTGAGAGCTTGAGGTCGCGCAGGCGGTCGTACAGGCCCGCAGCGGCGCCGAACACTTCGGAGAGGGCCTTCTTGACCTTGGCTTCCAGGTCGTCATCCCCGCCGTAGTCCTCCAGCAACTCTTCGAGGGCATCGGTATGGCGCTCCAGGACGCGCTCGATGCGGATGATGAGTTCGTTCGCCGTGGCGTGGCGCCGCAGGTCGTCGTCCTCACGCTGCTGCTCGATGGCCTCCAGGATGTGCTCCTCGGCAGCGAGCAGGTCGGCCGTCTGCTTCCGTATGGCTTTGCGTTTATCGGTCATGGCGGTCTATGTCTTGGGTGATCGATCACGAATTCCGAGTAGCGCCCCCGAGCGGCATGTGCGCTCTGACGCGCGTCGTGGTAGTCGTAACGGATGAGGCCCGGGACGTTGCCGAAGCCATCGTGAGGATGTCGTAATGGCCGGGACTTGATTACCTTTTGACGGATGGGCGGAGCATTCTTCCGCGCGATTCGGCTATAGCGCACACCATCGGCCCTCTGGAGCGGGTCCTGGCAGGAAGGCACACGGTTTGTTTAGGAGTCTGGTGAAGTTCTGGTACCCCGCCCGGAGCGGTGCTTCGGGTGTCCCCCTGCAAGTTCGTGCACGAAGGCTATGGATGACCCTCGCCCCGCATCACCGACCGACGCGCCCCGAGTCCTCGTCGTCGAGGACAGCACCATCAATCAGGCGCTGGCCCGCTGCCACCTGCAGCGGCTCGGCTGTACCGTCGACGTCGCCGTGACCGGGTATGAGGCCGTCGAAGCCGCGCGCCGCACCCGGTACGACCTGATCCTCATGGACTACCGCCTGCCCCGCCTCGACGGGTGCGCTGCCACGCGCATCCTCCGGCGGCTGGAGCGTTCGCAGAACCGCCCGCCCGTACCCATCCTGGGGCTGACGGCCAGTTTAGAGCCCGGCATCCAGCAGCGGTGCGTCCAGGCGGGCATGGACCGGTGCTACCGGAAGCCGCTCAACGAGACCATCCTGCGCGAGATTCGGCAGTGGCTGGGACAGGCCCCGGAGACCGCGTCGGCCCTGCAGGTCGTGATGCGTCAGGAGCCGTCGGGCAGCGTTCCCGCCCGCGCCCGATGCAGCGCCTCCGGGGTCAGGTAGGCCCGGAGCGCGGCGTTCACCTGCTCCGGCGTGACCGCCTCCACGCGCTCGGTGAACGTGTCGAGATAGTCCACCCCGAAGCCGCGCCGAGCGTTGCGGTGTAGCGCCATCGCCAGCCCCCGCGTCGTGGCGAGACCTACGGTGAATGAGCCCGTCAGCGTCGTCTGGTTGGCGGCCACCTCGTCCGCCGTCGCCCCCTCGTCTAACAGCTCCTGCATCACGGCCCGCGTCGCCGCCTCGCCCTGCTCCAGCGCGTCCTGGCTCAGCGTCACGTTGACCTGAAGATGCCCATGGTACCGCGTGTGGACGTCCTGGAGGCGCGCCCGGATGCCGTAGGTCAGCCCCATCTCGTCGCGCACGGTGTGCATGAGGCGGGCGGAGAAGTTGCCGCCGAGCAAGAAGACGCCCAGGTAGAGCGGCAGGTAGTCGTCGTGGTCGCGCCGGATCGGGATGCCGTGCCCGAGGCGCACATCGACGTTGGGCTTCTCCGGCATGGCCACGTCGACCGTACGGGGCTCACGCTCGCGGGGCGCTGCCTCGTAGTCCCCCTGGGCCGCCCGCCCCGGCCAGTCGCCGAACCCTTTTTCGAGCGCCGCCGTGAGCGCGTCGATGTCGAGGTCGCCCACGACGGCGAGGAGCAGTTCGTCGCTGCCGAAGTGCTGCGCATGGTAGTCTGTCACGTCGTCGACGGTGCTCTGCGCGAGGCGGGTGAGCGACTGCTGCGTGGGCGGCGTGTAGTTCGGGTGTCCGTCGCCGTAGATCTGCCGCCGCAGGGCCGCCGAGGCCTGGTTGCCCGTCTTCTCCAGCGACCGCTGGTACCGCGCCGCGAGCTGCGCCTGCGCCTTCGTGAACTCGTCGGGGTCGAACAGCGGCTCGCGCAGCTGCTCCGCCAGGGCCTCCATCACCTCAGGCACGTCGTCGCGCAGCGCCTGCCCCTTGAAGCCAACCCACAGCTCTTCGGACGAGAAGGACAGCTTCGCCCCGCGGTTCTCCAGCGCCTCGGCGATGGCAAAGCGGTCGCGCCGCTGGGTGCCCTTGTCGAGCAGGCTGACGGTCAGCTCCTGAATCAGCTCCTCCCCCGCGGCGAAGTCCGGGAGGCTCAGGAACGAGCCGGTCCACGAGACGACACGCTGCACGGGCGTCTTCAGCAGCAGCACGCGGCAGGGGCCGACCTGGCGTTCCTCCACGCGGTCGGTCAGCGGCGGCAGGTCGGTGGTCGTAAGGGCAGGCTGGGGCATTTCGATCGGTAAAGCGTAAGTCGTCGTCAGTCAGGAGGGCGTCGCGGCGAGCTACTCGGCGACGGGGACGTACCGGCCCACAGTTCGCCGGTCGGGCACCAGGTAGTCGCGAGCCACGCGCTGCACGTCGTCGGTCGTGACGGCGTCGATGCGGTCGAGGTAGGTGGTGTAGAGCGTCCAGTCGCCCGCCGCGATGGCCTCGTTGAGCTGTGCCGCGATGGCGAACGGCCCATCGCGCCCGAACGCTTCCTGCGCCCGCAACTGGTTCTGCGCCCGCTCCAGCTCGGCGGCGCTGATGCCCTCGTCCTGCACCTCCGCGATGACCTCGGCGATGGCGTCTTCGACCTCCTCGTGCGTCCGGTCCGGCGCGAGCATGGCGAACACGTAGAAGAGGCCCGGATCGCGAAAGCGCGAGGCCGAGGCCCCCACCTGCGCCGTCAGCCCCTGATCCGTGAGACGGCGGTACATACGGCTGTTCTTGCCCGAGGCCAGCACCTGCGACAGCACGTCGAGCGCGTCGGTGTCGGGGTCGAGGCCGGGGGGCGACTTGTAGCCCAGCATGAGCGCGCCGATCTGGCCGGAGCGGCGGATGGTGACGCGCCGCTCGCCCCGCTGCTCCGGCTCCCGCGTGTGCAGTTCCGGGATCGCCTCGGGCGCCTCCGGGATGTCGCCGAAGTGCTCGTCGATGAGCGCCAGCACCTCGTCCCGCTCGATGTCGCCGATGACGGAGAGCGTGGCATTGTTGGGCCAGTAAAAGGTGTCGTAGAAGTGCTTGAGCCCGTCCCGCGTGGCGTGTTCGATGTCGCTCCGCCAGCCGATGGTGGGATGGTGGTACGGGTGGGCGATGAAGGCGCTGCTCCAGACGGCGTGAAAGAGGCTGCGGATGGGCTCGTTCTCGCCCCGGTCGTACTCGTTCAGAATGACGGTGCGCTCGCTCTCCAGGTCGTCCGGGTCGAGCAGGGCGCCGCGCATCCGGTCGGCCTCGATCTCGACGGCCAGCGGCAGGTGCTCCTTCGGCAGCAGCTCGTAGTAGTTGGTCCGGTCCATCCACGTCGTCGCGTTGATCTGCGCGCCGACGCGCTGGAGCGTGTTGAAGATGGACGTGCCGCGCCGCCGGTTGAAGCGCTCGGTGCCCTTGAACATGAGGTGCTCCAGGAAATGGGTCGCTCCGGTCAGGCCCGCCGTCTCGTTGCGGCTGCCCACGTGGTACGTCACCATGAACGTGACGACGGGCGCGGCGGCCTCGTCCAGGAGCAGTACGCGCAGGTCGTTCTTGGGCAATCGGTACGCTTCGATGCCGCCGGAGGCTTCGACGAATTCGAAGGGCGCAGGGACCGACTCGGGCGAGGCGGCCGGGGTCGTGACGGGCTCGGTGGGCATCATCGGGATCGGGGTTGTTGAGACTGCCCCTTACGTACGACCCGCCGCCTGATCCGTTCGCTCCGTCACCCGTGCGAGGTGGCAACACGGCGAGGGCTCCATGACTGGATCTTCGGGGACCACGACTCTTACCAGAAGCATCCCCGGAATCCGGCATGGCATGATCGCCCCGAGCCGCTCCCCTACTGGATTGCCGTCTCACCCACCCTCGCGCACCATGGAACGTCCCTCCCCGGTTCGCCTGCACGACACACGCACCGCCCGCCTCCTGGACTGGATCCGCAGCATCCGGGCGTCGGATGCTTCGCCGTTCGAGACCGCCCGGGCCCTCGCCCGACGGCTGGGAGCACACGTCCGCGACGGATGCGTGGAGGTGGGCTTCTGGACGCCGGAGATCATCGAGCAGGACATCCCGGAGGACCAGGTGTTTCTGGAGGTGCTCACCCCGCCCGCCAACCTCGATCCGACGGCCTCCGAACAGCGCGTGACGTTTCAGCGGGATCGCGTGCCGCTGCAGCGCGAGGGGCCGTACCACTGGGGCGCCGTCGAGGGCCTGCGCACGGGACGGCGCGACCAGGTCGGCGCCTTCTACCAGCTGTCCTATCGGGATCGAGAGGGGCGCTGGCAGACGATCAAAGATCCGCTGGCGCATTCGGTTCCGTTCGGTGCGTTTGCGCCCGCCGAGGTGTACGACCTCGCCAGCGTGCACGCCGACCGCGCCGACGCGGATTACTTCCAGGATCTCGATACCGTGACCGACCCGGACGGCGTGCCGCGTATCACGGCCCCCGTCAACATGCTGGAGATCCATCCCGGCACGGCGTCGGCGGACGGCACGCTGGCCGGGCTGCGAGCCATCTATGCCGAGATCGCCCGGAAGCGCCGCGCCGGTGAACCGCTCACGCCCGCCGAGCAGCACTACGTCGGCTACGATGCCATCCAGCTCATGCCCATCGAGCCGATCATCGAGCACGAGGCGGGCTCGACCTTCTGGGACGTGACGCAGGACGCTGACGATGCCGTGACCGTGACCCTGCGCCGTCCCGACATGACCAACTGGGGCTACGACGTCATCACGCTGGCCTCGCCCGCCGTCAATCCCGTGTACCTGCGCTCGGGCCGCCCCGACGAGCTGGTCGACCTGATCGCCACGCTGCACACGTTTCCCGAACGACCCATCAAGGTGGTGCTGGACGTCGTCTACGGCCACGGCGACAATCAGTCGCTCCGGCTGATGAACCGGCACTTCTTCGCGGGCGCCAACATGTACGGCCAGAACCTGAACTACCGGCACCCGGTGGTGCGGGCGATCCTGCTTGAGATGCAGCGCCGCAAGAGCGACTTCGGCGTCGACGGCATCCGCGTGGACGGGGCGCAGGATTTCAAGTGGTGGGACGCCGAGACCGACACGCTGCACCACGACGACGACTATCTGCACCGGATGAACGAGGTGGAGCAGGACGTCTGCGGCCAGCGCTACCGTCCCTGGATGATTTTCGAGGACGGCCGCCCCTGGCCCCGCGAAGACTGGGAGCTGGCCTCCACCTATCGCGAGGTCACGAAGCAGATGCCCAACGTGGTGCAGTGGGGCCCGCTCACCTTCGCCCACAACACGCCGTTTCTGTTCACCTTCTGGATCAGCAAGTGGTGGCGCATCCAGGAGATCACCGAGGTGGGCCGCCACTGGATCACCGGCACGGCCAACCACGACACGCTGCGCCGCGGCACGCAGGTGGACCCGGAGGCGCGCATCAATACGCTGCTGGGCGACACCTTGCCCGAGATCCTACGCAACGGTTACGACAACCCGGCGGCGCAACTCTTCACCTACGCGTTCATGCCGGGCGTGCCGATGGACTTCCTGAACGCCTCGATGCGCAGCCCGTGGAGCTTCATCCGCAATACGGACGAGCGCTACGGCGTCAAGGTGGCGGCTGAAGAAGCCCGCTTCATGGACTGGGCCGTGGATGCTGATGCCTACGCCGCCGACGTCGCCTTCCCCCGCCTCAAGGCCATGGGCTTCACCGAGCGAGACGCGCTGCACCGCTTCATGCACGCGCTGGACCATGCCGTGCAGGCCACGGACTACCAGCTGGACGTGATGGCCAATGTATTGCATCGTCTCGACCCGCCGCTGGCCGGGCCGGAGCTGTCGGCATCCGTCCTCAAAGCCATCGCCCGCGCCTGGATGGACGACGTGTTCGACCTCTGCAACGTCTGCCACTACACCGACCGCGTCGATCCAGAACGCGCTCGCTTCAACCACGCGGTGCGGCAGTTCCGGCGGGCCCGCCCCTGGCTGCGGGCGAACTTCGGCGACGGGGACGTCCTGGACCGCCGCCAGCCCGCCGACGGCACCGTCCTCTTCTACGGCCTCCGCACCGCCCCGGACGCATCCGAGCAACTGCTGTTCCTCGCCAACATGGAGGGCGAGCCGGTATCCATCGTCCCGACGCTGATGCCGCTCCCGGCGCTGGCCGAGGAAGGCTGGACGTTCGCCCTTACGCCACCGGGCCTCTCGGCGGAGGCGCCCGATGCACCGGTCGTGCTGCGTAACGCGCAGGGCGTCGTGCTATGCCGCGTGCCGTAGCGCCGGATGGACGGTTGGATCGGCGGTCCTCTCGCACAGACCTCCAGCCACGAACGATCCGCTTTTCATCTCGCGCATGCCTACCTTGGCCGACCCTCGCGACGCTGTTTCATTCCCACCATCGCCCCCATCATGCCTGACACGTCCACGACGCCCTTCGTCGGCGGCATCGAGGCCGGTGGCACCAAGTTCGTGTGTACCGTCGGCCGAGGTCCGCAGACCATCGAGGACGAGATCCGCTTTCCTACGACGACGCCCGACGAGACGCTCGCCCGCACGGTCGACTTCTTCCGGCCCTGGCACGAACGGTCGCCCCTCGCTGCCCTCGGCATCGGCACCTTCGGCCCGGCGGACGTGGACTCGGCTTCTCCCCGCTTCGGGCACATCACCTCCACGCCGAAGCCCGGCTGGCGGAATACCGACTTTGTGGGACCGCTCCGTGACGCCCTCGACGTTCCCATCGCCTTCGACACGGATGTCAATGCCGCGGCTCTCGGCGAATACCGCTGGGGCGCCGCGCAGGGCCTCGACACGTTCGTCTACCTCACCATCGGCACCGGGATCGGGGGCGGCGGCATGGTGGGCGGAACCCTGATGCACGGGCTCGTCCACCCGGAGATGGGCCACATGCTCCTGCCGCACGACCGCGACGCGGACCCGTTCGAAGGCGTCTGCCCGTTCCACGGCGACTGCTGGGAAGGCCTCGCGGCGGGCCCGGCGCTGGAAGCGCGGTGGGGTCAGCCCGGCCACACGCTGCCAGAGGCGCACGAGGCGTGGGACCTGGAAGCCCACTACATCGCCCTCGGCCTCGTCAATCTGATCTGCGCCCTCTCGCCAGAGCGCCTCATCCTGGGCGGCGGCGTGATGCAGCAAGCCCACCTGTTCCCGCGCGTCCGCATCAACGTGCAGGAGCTACTCCAGGGCTACGTCCAGGACCCGGCCCTCACACGGCACATCGACGACTATATCGTGCCGCCCGGGCTGGGCAATCAGGCCGGCATGCTGGGCGCCATCGCCCTCGCGCTGGGAGCGGTCGACGGGTAGCACTACGCTGTCCTGGAGCAACCCTCCCCTTGCTCAATGCGCGTCCAGCCAGACCCTCACCCGAGAAGGCTGATATCGCCAGCGCGATGTTTACCTGGGGCGGCAGTCTGCGTGCAAACGAGTCCTTGAACTCGTCGCCGTAGTCAGGGGCTTGGAAGCGCATCACGCGTGGGATCGAAGACGTTCATGCCTGTACTCTCAGCGACGTCAGCCAATTCTCGGTCGGAGGTAACGAGTCCGACCGGAGCATCTTTAAAGACCGCCTCGCCAGCGATCCACCGCGCCGCTGCGAGATGAATCGTATCGGCACCGCGCAAGCCATAGTAACGGGCCACATAGCGGCTCTCGTCTACCACCCCGCTCGGCAACGGGACCACAGCGAACCGGGCATAATCCTTTTCTACGGCGTCCAATAACGTGTCCCTATCGTCACCTGAGAGTTCTCCGGACCGCGCCTTCCGCACCAGGGTAGCCATCACCTCGATGAGCGCCAGGGGTGACGTTGCGACCACAGGTCCTCGCCGGAACCATTCCTGCACGCGCCGACTCCCTTCTTCAAGCACGTACCGCTTGATCCATACGCTGGCATCGAGGTATACAAGCATCATCGACGTCGGCGATCACGAATGAGCAACTCCGACGCAGAGAGGCCCTCCACCTCGACCGGTTCGATGTCTGGGATGCGCTCCTTTGCGGGTACTCTTCGGATTCGCTCTACGGCCCGTACGAACATCTCTTCCGCAGTCGCCTCAGACGACGGATGGATAGATGCCGCCTCATGCAGCGTCTCTCGAATCAGCGCCTCGACCGAGCGATTCTCCTCCTTCGCCCGACGCTGTAGCCGCATCATTATCTGCTCGTCGATGTCTTTGATGTGAAGGTCTGCCATCGCGCCCGTCGCTGACACAGGAATTCGATACGATAATCGATACACCCTTTTGCACGACGGCATAATCGCTCCGGTTTCAGAGCACGGCGATGCCCCGGCCTCAATGCGCGTCCAGCCCGTTGGCGCCCGTGTCGATGCCGATCTCGATGGGCAGCATCGCGGTTACGCCTCTCCTGCGCGTTTCAGCACCTTCTCGTACAGGGTGGTGCTCATGTAAAACCCCTCGTCCTGGAGACGAGCAAGGTGCGGGGCAACCCGATCTATGAGCCCCTTTTCGTTGGCCAGCAGCAACGTCCCGAGCGTTCCTGTCACTGCGATTCCTCGGGCGGCAGCGACCCGGCGCCCCCGGGCTTCGTCCATGAGCACCACGTCTGCATCCAGTTGTAACGCCAACACGATCGTCTCACTCTCCCCGGCGTCCAGGCGTTCTCGCAGTAGCGCTACGGCGATTCGATCCGAAACGGAGTGAGTATGGAGCCATTCCGCCTCCTGCAACATCGCCGTGCCCTCACGGCGTTCATCCGTGTCAAGCACCTCATCGCGCACGGCTGACGGCATGATCACTTCTCCGTAAAGTGCGGGAAGCAGCGGTAACTGCCTGATGCGAGCCAGGGCGATCAGCGGCCCGGCGTTGGTGACGACCGTCATGACGCCGACGCATCGAGCTTGCCGCGAACAGCCGTCAGTTGAGCATCGAGTTCTTCAGGCGTTTCGGTGAAATAGGGGATGTCATGGTGAGCGAGCAGTTGGATAGACGCCACCTTAGTAAGGTCCAGTAGCTCAGCCGCTTTTCCAGATGAGATGCGACCTTGCCGGAAGAGCTCCAGCGCTATGAGCATCTTCAACCGGGGCTCCAGTTCGGCCTCAGAGATATCCAGCGCAGTAAGCACATCGCGCGGAAGTTCTAGCTGTACGGTCAAACGCTCCATTACACCCCCTGATGATCGGGTTGAGTCGCAATCGCTGAGCAGCACGAGCCGGGTGACGCGAGTACGGCGAGATACCCCTTGCACGTCCACCTGAAAGAATCAGTTTCGAGAGTATTATCAGGCCTCCTCACTGCCTTGCTCGCGCTCAGTGCGCGTCCAGCCAGTTGGCGCCCGTGTCGATGCCGATCTCGATGGGCACGTCCAGCGGGAGCGCCCGCTGCATCTCTTCGCGGACGAGGGTGCTGAGATGGTCGATCTCCGCGGGCGGCGCCTCGAAGACCAGCTCGTCGTGCACCTGCAGGAGCATCTGGGCCTGCATCCCTTCGTCGATCAGCCGGTCGTGGATGTGCACCATCGCCAGCTTGATCATGTCGGCCTGGGTGCCCTGGATCGGCATGTTGACCGCCACGCGCTCGTAGAACGACCGCCGGTTGCGGTTGCGGGCGTCGATGCCGGGCACGTAGCGTCGGCGCCCCAGCTTGGTCTCCACGTAGCCCTTCTCGCGCGCCGCCTCCACCTGCATCGCCAGGTAGCGCGACACCTTCGGGTAGGTGCGCTGGTACTCGTCGATCAGCTCCTGCGCCTCGTCCACGGACGACCGGATGCGCTGCGCGAGGCCCCACGCGGAGAGGCCGTACGGAATGCCGTAGTTGACCTCCTTCGCCTTGCCCCGCTGCCCCCGCGTCACGGTCTCGGGATCGATCTTGAAGACGCGCGCCGCCGTCGTCGTGTGGATGTCTTTGCTTTCGGC
>JAAAOL010000159.1 GCA_009908885.1 Bacteroidota bacterium
AAGATGCGCTGCGGTGAGGGGCGAAGGGCGAGGGACGAAGGTCGAAGGGGGTATGTCCACTATCTCTGCTGCAGACCGCAGACCACGGACCGCTGCCTATGTGCCACTCTCAGCCGTCTGCGGTCCGTCGTCCGCCGTCCAACTCTACTCCCCGACGCGCACCTTGTCCGGCAGGATGAACGCCTTCGGAAACTGGCGCTCGACGAGGTCCATGAACCGCTGCGCCTCGGCCCGGGAGAGGAAGTTGCCCACCCGCACGCGGTAGTACGGCTGGCGGAAAACGAGATAGACGGGCGGCTCGGTCGGGTTGCCTGGATAGGCCTCCTGGATGTCTCCGTCGGTACGCTGTTGACGCCACCAGTCCATCACTTCCTCCACCTTGGCATCCGCGTCATTGCGGTCCTGGGACGAGTAGACCTGAATCCGAAAGCCGCTGGCCGTACGCGCCGCCGGACGTTCGATGGCGCCGTCCATCAGCGCCTTGGGCACGTCGTGGTCGATCTCGACCTCCGGCAGTGGCGCCTCGGCGTAGGGCGACGGGTCGAACGTCTCGAACTCGGAAAGGCGATACGTCCGCGGCGGCGGAGCATCCTCCGGTTCGGCGGACTCGCGCGGGCCGGAGCAGGCCGTCAGGACGAGGGCGGCGGCGAGACTGAGAAGGAGCGCGAAACGAGGCATAAAATCGAGTGGCGATGAAGAGACGACGGGACGATCAGGCCGAGCCTTCGGCCTCCAGCTCCTGCATGATGGCGACCGAGCCGCTGGCGCCGATGCGGCTGGCCCCCGCGTCCACCATCGCCCGGGCTTCTGCGACGGAGCCTACGCCGCCGGACGCCTTGACGCCCAGCTGCCCGCCGACGACGCGATGCATCAGCGCGACGTCCTCCACGGTGGCGCCGCCCCTGGAAAAGCCGGTGGACGTCTTCACGAAGTCGGCCCCGGCGTTCTGGGCCAGCACGCAGGCGATGACCTTCTCCTCATCCGTCAGCAGCGCCGTCTCCAGGATGACCTTGACGAGCGCATCGGCGTGTTCGTCGCGCACCGCCTCGACCACGGCGCGGAGATCCTGTTCCACGCGGTCGTATTGCTCACTCTTCAGGAGCCCGACGTTGAGGACCATATCGACCTCGGTCGCGCCTTCACGCAGCACGTGGCGGGCTTCGGCGGCCTTCGTCGCGGAGAGCATGGCGCCCAGCGGGAAGCCGACGACGGTGCACACGGCGACGTCCGTGTCAGCCAGCGCCTCGGCGGCGAGGGATACGTAGCAGGGATTGACGCAGACGGAGGCGAAGCCGTAGGTGCGGGCCTCGTCGCACAGGCGGTGGATGGCGTCCTCGGTCGTGTCCGGCTTGAGGGCCGTATGGTCGAACAGGCGCGCCAGGTCATCGAGTGCTAGGGGAGGCGCCAAGGTGGCCGCCGCGGATGGGGGCGGCGCGGACGGGGAAGCGAACCGGGAGATGAGCTGGTCGATCTGAGCGTCAGTCATGCAAACGCGAAACCGGGCGACGGGCGGGCGATCATGCGCTCCGAAAACCCGCCGGACGGCGTTCTGTTTCGCAGCGGTCGCTACCGGTCCACGAGTTCGTCCAGGTTGTAGCGCTTGCGCTTCTCCCAGAGCGTCTTCTTCGAGATGCCCAGCAGGTCGGCGATCTCGGCGTAGCTCGTGTCGTGCGTCTCCAGGATGTGGCGGATGTAGTCGCGCTCCAGTTCTTCGAGCGACCCGCCCGTGGGAAACAAGAACTTGCCGTTGGTCGACTCCGGCACGGCCATCTCGTCGGGCGAGGTGAGGATCAGATCCCCCGCGTCGACGAGTGGGTCCTGGGTGAAGATCATGGCCCGTTCCAGCACGTTGCGCAGCTCGCGGACGTTGCCGGGCCACGGGTGGGCCAGCAGCTTCTCCTCCGCCTCCGGCGTCAGCCCCTGGATGTTGCGGTTGAGCTCCTTGTTGAACTCGCGCACCACGTCCTGCGCGATGGAGAGCACGTCCTCCTCCATGGAGCGCAGCGGCGGCATGTAGACGTTGACCACGTTGATCCGGAAGTAGAGGTCCTTGCGGAACTCCTTGTCGGCCACGCGCTCTTCCAGGTTGGCGTTGGTGGCGCACAGGATGCGGGTCGTCACGCGCATGTCATTGACGCCACCGAGGCGCCGGAAGGTGCGGCTCTCCAGGAAGGACAGCAGCTTGGCCTGGAGCGCCGGGCTCATCGCGTCGATCTCGTCGAGGAAGACGGTGCCGCCGTCGGCCACCTCCAGCAAGCCGGGCTTGGCGTCGCGCGCGTCGGTGAAGGCGCCCTTCTCGTAGCCGAAGAGTTCGGCCTCCAGCAGGTTGTCCGGCAGCGCCGCGCAGTTGATCTCCATGAACCGCCCGGCATTGTAGGCGGAGTTATAGTGGATCGTCTTGGCGACGAGGTTCTTGCCCGTGCCCGTCTCGCCGGTGATGAGCACGATCGTATTCGGCACGTCGCGCAGGGTACGGATCGTCTCGCGCACCTTTTCGATGGCGTCGCTGCTGCCCGTGATGCCGCTGATGGGATAGGATTCGCGGCGCGTGGTCTTGATCTCCTCCAGCTCCTTCTTGGCGTCGTACAGGTCGAGCGCCTTGTCCAGCAGCGCCCGCATCTCCTCCAGGTTGACGGGCTTCTGGAGGTAGTGGAACGCTCCGAGCCGCATCGCCTCCACCGCCGTCTGCACGGACGAGTGGGCGGTCATGATGATGACCGGGACGTTGAGCTGTCGCTCTTTGAGCGCCTCGATCATCTCGATGCCGTTCATGTCCGGCATCATGAGATCCGCGAGGACGACGTCGGGAATCTGGCCGTCGTCGACGGCTTCGAGCAGGGCGAGGGGCTTGACGAACGCCTGCACCTCGAACCCGTCGCGCCGCAGGACGGTGCTGAAAAGCTCGCCGATCTTCGGCTCGTCGTCAACGATGTAGATGCGCTTCTTCACTGCATGCGGGGCTATTGGTCGGGGGAAGTCGAGCGGCGCCTGCCGTGTACGGGAGTATCGGCAGGGTGTAGAAAAGGTTTATCTTAATCACGAAGTCGCTCCTGCGGGTGCGCTATCTCTGGCCTCGCCCGGCGGCATCAGCACCTGCAACATTCCTGTGGCGATGCGCACGTCGAGGGTGCGCGTGCCCGTGCTCAGCACCTCACCGTCGGCGTGCAGCGGCAGGGGCGCCTCGGCCTGGAGCCGCAGCCGCCGCACGGTGGCCATGTGCACCTCCGGCTCGTCCGTATGCCGTCCCCGAAGCGCCCGGGGCAGGACCTGCACGATGCGCCACGGCGAGGCGTGCGCGACGACGCAGGCATCGAGCACGCCGTCCTGGATGGAGGCGCGGGGGGTGAGATAGAACGTCCCGCCCGAGCTGACGCCGTTGCCCACCGTGGCCAGCAGCAGCGGCCCGTCATACATACATACGTCGTCGCCCGCTCCGGTTTCGACCGTCACCCGGACCGGAGGCGACGTCCAGCGCCGGAGCGTGCGGAAGACGGCGGCGAGGTAGGCTGTCACCCCCGGCAAGCGCTTGAAGGCCTGCGCCTCGTGCGCCACGCGAGCGTCGAAGCCGATGCCGACGGCATTGACGAACGCTTCCTGATGCGACGCGCCCTGTTCCTCCCACTGCACCCAGCCATGATCCACCGCCTGCGGCTGCGCCTGCCGGAGCGCCGCGATGGCCGCCGCCGGGCGCCCCGGCATGCCGATGGTCTTGACGAAGTCGTTGCCCGTCCCCATCGGGATGACGCCTAGGGGCACC
>JAAAOL010000087.1 GCA_009908885.1 Bacteroidota bacterium
GCCCCCGGTCGATGGCCTGTTCGAGCCCTTCGTTCACGCGGTAGAAGCCCTCGGGCGTGCGCTCGGCGCTCTCGATGAACCGCCGGTCGCGCTCGTCCACGTCGCTCGTGAGCAGGGCGGCGCTGTTGGCGTCCGTCCGGGCGACGAGGAGCGTAGGCACGTCCAGCACGTCGGCGGCCAGGCGGGCGGCCGTCAGCACGGCCACGAACTGACGCGTCGGGACGAGTACCTTGCCGCCGAGGTGGCCGCATTTTTTCTCGGACGCCAGCTGATCCTCGAAGTGGACGCCCGCCGCCCCCGCCTCGATGTAGGCCTTCATCAGCTCGTAGGCATTGAGGACACCGCCGAAGCCCGCCTCGGCGTCGGCCACGATGGGCGCCATCCAGTATGTGTCGTCGTCGCCTTCGGAGTGGTGAATCTGGTCCGCCCGCAGCAGCGTCCGGTTGATGGTGCGCACGAGCTCGGGGCCGCTGTTGGCCGGGTACAGGCTCTGGTCCGGATACATATTGCCGGACACATTGGCGTCCGCCGCCACCTGCCAGCCGCTCAGGTAGATGGCCTTCAAGCCCGCCTTCACCTGCTGCATGGCCTGGTTGCCCGTGACCGCGCCGAGGGCGTTTACGTAATCCTCGGAGTGCAGCAGGCCCCAGAGCCGCCGGGCGCCCCGGTCGGCCAGCGTGTGCTCGATCTTGAACGAGTTGCGGAGCTGCAGCACGGCCTCGGCGCCATAGGTGCGCTCGACGCCCTTCCAGCGGGCCTCGGTCGCCCATTGTTGCTCCAATCGGCGGGCGGCAGATCCATTCTTGTTGGCCTTGACTTCCATGGTGATACGCTACGTTGTGGGCTGAGGGATCATCGAATGAGGGCGGCGAGAGGCAGTAGAGGGACTCGGTAGACTAGCAGGTGCCTGCGCGCAGGCGAGCGCGGCGCTCGTCGTCGGAGAGGTGCGCCGGGTCGGAACTGCACGCGAGGAACGGGCGGAACTCCGGTTCGAGGTAGATGGCTTCGGCCACGTCGCGGGCGTGCTGGAAGCGCTGGAGGTGCTTCTCCCGCACGGCGTCGGGGTAGTCGGCGAAGAACGCGCGAGCCTCGTCCATGATGGTCTCCAGCTCCTCATCGAACACCTGGCTGACGAGGTCGGGCGTGACGCTCTGGCCGTCCTCCAGCGTGACGCCGTGGTGGAGCCACTGCCAGGTCTGCGCGCGCGAGATCTCGAACGTGGCGAGGTCCTCCATCCGGTAGTCCCAGCCGACGGCGCCCATGTCCTGGAGCCAGCCTTTCATGTAGCCGATGGAGACGCGCACGTTGACGCGGATGCCGTCGAGCGTCTTCGGATCGCACGCCTTGGGCAGCAGATCAGGCCGTTCGGGCAGTTCCGGGATGACGTCCAGCTGATGCGTCGTGCCCTTCTCCTCCAACTTCTCATCGAACGGCTTCATGGCCGGGGCGATGAAGTACGGGTGCGAGACCCAGCAGCCGTCGTGGCCGATGCGCGACTCGAACTCCTTGTCCGCCACCACGCCGGCGATCTGCTCTTGCCGCTTCGCTTCCGTCTTGCCGGGCGTCTGCGGCGCCATGCCGCCCATCCCGAACGCGCCGTGCCGGTGGCACACGCGGATGAGCTGCTTGGCGTAGTTGATCATCCAGTCGCGGTTCGAGATGCCGATGGTGTTGCGGTCCGCCATGATGCGGTCGCCGTGCTCCTTTAGCACCTTGATGTCGCTGAAGATCTTGTCCCAGCGCCCGCCGTTGAGGCCTGCGGCGTGATCGCGGTATTCGTACAGGATCTCTTCCATCTGGAAGGCTGCGGGCAGCGTCTCGATCAGGAACGTGGCCTTGGCCGTCTTCTGCGGGATCGAAAGCGCTTCCTGGACCCGCACGAACAGATCGTTGAACCAGCGGGCTTCCAGGTAGTGCTCCACCTTGGGCACGTAAAACTTGGGCGTCTTGCCCTGATCGATGAGCGTCTGCGCCGTGTGGAACATGCTCATCGCGAAGTCGAACAGCGCCCCGGAGACGGGCTCGCCATCGACGCGGACGTTGCTCTCGTCCAGATGCAGCCCGCGGACGCGCACCATCAGGAGCGGCATGTCGTCGGGGTCGAGGGCGTAGCGCTTCACGACGTTGCCCTCGGCGTCCGTCTTTTCGTGCGTGAGCGTCCCGTCGGCGGCGCCGATCAGGTTGTCCAGGCCCTGCAGGATGTTGCCCCAGGACGGCTTGCAGGAGTCCTCGAAGTCGAGCATCGCGGCGTCGGCGCGGTGGCCGTCGTCGGTCCGGCTCAGCATGTTGATGACCATCTTGGGGTCATTGATCGGGCCGGTGATTTCGACGCGCCGGGTGAGCAGGTCGTCCGGCAGCGGGGCCACCTGCCAGTCGCCGTGGGCCTCCGGGTGCTCCTCGGGGTCGAGGTAGTCTGGGAGGGCGCCGTCGTCGTAGGCCGCGTAGCGTTCGCGGCGGGCGGCCAGCAGGTCCTGGCGGACGGGGTCGAGCGCACGGTGCAGCGCGGCCAGCAGCGCGAGGGCGTCCTCTGGCAAGAGGCGACGCGCCTGCTCGGTCCAGGCCGCTTCGTTGAGGGTGACGCCGTCGGCCACCTGGGTCCAGGCGGCGTCGCGGGTGGGCGTGGCGAGTTCTGCCATGGTGTTATCGAGGTTGGGATGGATGGCTCGCGAGCGGACTATACGATACATACTGCGGAATTTATTATCAAGCGAAATTACGCTGTCAGAACATTTATATTAATTGTACATTGTTCACTAGAAGCGTGGATTTGACATTTCGCTGTCAGCGAATCATCTTCCACGCGCCCTCTTGCTTCTACCGTCCTTCGTTCCCCCGTATGCCCGTCAGCGCCGAAAACCTGCGATTCATCCTCGGCCTCAAGCTGAAAAACCTGCGTACGGATCAGGACCTGTCCCTCAAGGACGTCTCCGAGCGGGCCGGGCTCTCGATCTCCTATCTGAGCGAAATCGAGAAAGGGAAAAAGTACCCCAAGCCGGACAAGCTGCTGGACCTCTCCCGCGCCCTGGACATCCCGTTCGACGACCTGGTGTCGCTCAAGCTGGACCAGGACCTCAACCCCATCAAGGAGGTCTTCGACTCGACGTTCGTCCGCGAATTTCCGTTCGAACTGTTCGGCCTTACGCCGCGCGACCTGTTCGATCTGACGCGCGACGATCCCGGCAAGGCGGGCGCGCTCTTCCAGACGTTCCTGGACGTCGGTCGCATGTACGACGTCCAGGTGGAGCACTTCCTGTTCGCCGCGCTGCGCTCCTACCAGCAGATGCACGCCAACTACTTCGACGACCTCGAAGCGGCGGCCGCGGCCTTCCGCCATGCGCACGGCTGGAACGGCGACGCCCCCATCGGCGAGGAGGAGCTACGGGCGATGCTGGAGCAGGACTACGGGTACGACATCGACACCGCGACGCTGCACGACCACCCGCACCTCAGCGGCCTGCGCTCCGTCTATGACGCCGAGGGCAGGCCGCGGCTGTACGTGAATGCCCAGCTCCTGCCGGAGCAGCGCGCCTTCGTCTATGGCCGCGAGATCGGCTTCCAGCACCTCGGCCTCGACGAGCGCCCGCGCACGTCGTCGTGGATTCAGGCCACCTCCTTCGACGAAGTGCTCAACAACTTCCGGGCGTCCTACTTCTCCGGCGCGATGCTCATCCCACAGGATCGCCTCTGTGACGACCTGGACCGGTTTTTTGCCAAAGAACAG
>JAAAOL010000161.1 GCA_009908885.1 Bacteroidota bacterium
GTGAGAAGGGATAGCGGGCCAGGACTCCAGCGTCGAAACTGGCACGTGGTTTGCGTTTCCATCGATAGAGGAATGTGTGTTTTCACAAATAAGTATACGCAGCCGTTGAAATAGCGGTCATCCAGCCTGTACTTTAGCGCCTGCCATTTAACGCTACGCGTCACGCCCCCACCGAGACGAGTCGCCGTTGCCCTGTCAGCGGCCTGCTTGCGGAGAACGAGGAGATGGAAGAGATCATCATGCGCCCGGTTCACGGGACGTCGTACGCCGACGCCCGCACCGGATCGTCCGCCTTGCTGGAGATATGGCCTGGAAATCCGTTTCCTCTGGGGGCCACCTGGAACGGGCTGGGGGTTAACTTCGCGCTGTATAGCCAACATGCCCGTCGGGTAGAACTGTTATTGTTCGACGCCCCCGATGACGCCGAGCCCTCGCAGGTCTTCGAGATGCCGGAGAACACCGGTCCCATCTGGCACGGCTACGTGGATAACGTGCGGCCCGGCCAGCTCTATGGCTACCGGGTGCACGGGCCGTACGCCCCGCACGAAGGGCACCGCTTCAATCCCAACAAGGTCTTGCTCGACCCCTACGCCAAGGCCATCGGGCGGCCCATGCGCCGCTGGGACGACAGCCTCTTCGGGTATGACGTGCACCACGAGGACAAGGATCTGACCTTCGACGAGGCCGACAGCGCCCCGTATGCGCCGCTCGGCGCCGTGGTCGAGAACGCCTTCGAGTGGGGCGACGATCGCCGCCCCCACATCCCGTGGGAAGACACGATCATCTACGAGACGCACGTCAAAGGCATCACCCAGCAGCACCCCGAAGTCCCCGAGCACTACCGGGGCACGTACCTGGGCCTGGCCAGCGAGCCGGTACTGGAGCACCTGCAGCGCCTCGGCGTCACCACCATTCAGCTGCTGCCGGTCCACGCTAAGCTGCACGGGCGGCACCTGATCCAGAAGGGCCTCCGCAACTACTGGGGCTACAACACGCTCAATTATTTTGCCCCGGAGCCCGAATACTCGACCAACGGGCCGCTCACGGCGGTGCGCGACTTCAAGATGATGGTCCGCGCCCTGCACGACGCCGGGTTCGAGGTCATCATCGACGTGGTCTATAACCACACGGGCGAGGGGAGCCGCCTCGGCCCGACGCTCTCGTTCCGGGGCATCGACAACCTGTCCTACTACAAGGCCAACCCCGACGACCCGCGCTATCTGGTGGACTACACGGGCACGGGCAACACGCTGGATGCGGGCAATCCGTACGTGCTCCAGCTCGTGATGGACAGTCTGCGCTACTGGGTCAACGAGATGCACGTGGACGGCTTTCGGTTCGACCTGGCCTCGGTGCTGGCCCGCGAGCTGTACGACGTCAACATGCTGGCCACCTTCTTCCAGGTCATCCAGCAGGATCCGGTGCTCAGCCAGACGAAGCTCATCGCCGAGCCGTGGGACGTGGGGCCCGGCGGGTATCAGGTGGGCGGGTTTCCGTGGCAGTGGACCGAGTGGAACGGGCGCTACCGCGATGCCGTGCGCCGCTTCTGGCGGGGCGATGCGGGCGTCGTGGGCGACGTGGCCACACGCATCGCCGGCTCCAGCGATCTGTACGAACGGTCCGGCCGTCGTCCCTTCGCGTCGATCAACTTCGTGACGGCGCACGACGGCTTCACGCTGCACGATCTGGTCTCGTACGAGCGCAAGCACAACGAAGACAACCTGGAAGGCAACCGCGACGGGCATGAGCCCAACTACAGCGTCAACTGTGGCGAGGAGGGGCCGTCCGAGGATCCAGAGGTGCGGGCCTGCCGCGCGGCGCGCAAGCGGAGCCTCATCACTACGCTCATGCTCTCGCAGGGCGTCCCGATGCTGCTCGGCGGGGACGAACTGTCGCACACGCAGCAGGGCAACAATAACGCCTACTGCCAGGACAATCCGACCACCTGGTACGATTGGGACCTGGACGAGCAGGAGGAGCGGTTCCTGGACTTCGTGCGCGACATCATCGCGCTTCGTAAGCGGCACAAGAGCCTACGCCGCCGCCACTTCCTGACGGGCACGACCGGAGAGCGCGAGGTCAAAGACGCTATCTGGTGGCATCCGGACGGTCGTGAGATGACGGACGCCGACTGGGGGCGGGACGACGTGCACACCCTCGGTCTGCTGCTCCGGGGCGATGCGATCCAGGGGACCGATCGGAAGGGGCGGCCCTACTGCGACGATACGCTGTGCCTGCTCTTCAATGCGGGCACGACGCCGGTCTCGTACGTGCTGCCCGACGAGGCCGCCGCTTCGCCGAAAGGGTGGGAGGTGACGTTCGAGAGCGTCCCCACGCAGGCGAGTTACGCGCCGGAGGAGGTGGTCACGGTCAACGCGCACGAGGTGATGGTGCTGCGCGCCGTGCTCGACCTGTCGTTCTCAGCCGCTGCGGATTAGCATCGCTCCGGCGACGGGGAAATGTACGGTGTGACTGCCCACCTCGGGAGGGCAACTGCTCGGCGCATAGGCTGGTTGCTCGGTGTGCAGCAGGATCTCGGCCTCATCGGGGAGCGGGATCGTAGCGCCGTCGCGGAGGGTGGTGAGCAGCGAGTAGGCGCCGCGCGTGAGCGTCAGGCTGTGGGTGTCGTGCGCCGTGGCGGTGGCCGGGCCATCCAACCGCTGCCGCCAGCGCAGCAGGTCCCGGTAGAGGGCCAACGTGTGAGCGTGCGGGGCGTCGTCGCGTTCTTGCCAGCGCAACCGGCTCCGGGCGAACGTGGCAGGGTCCTGCGGGTCCGGCAGCGCAGCCGGTGGCGGCGTCCAGTCTGCGAAGAGACGCTCCCGGCCCGCACGCACCTGCTGGCCGAGCGTCGTGTGGTGGTCGCTGAAGAACTGGAACGGCGCCGTCGTGGCCCACTCCTGGCCCATGAAGAGCAGGGGCACCGCGGGCGCGAGCAGCAGCAGCGCCGAGGCGGCGCGGTAGACGGGCAGCGGCACCTGGTGGTGCAGCCGCGCGCCCGTCGGGCGATTGCCCACCTGATCGTGGTTCTGGATGTAGATGACGACCTGGGTAGGTTCTACCGGATCGGTGGAGGTGCCGAATGGCTTTCCCGTGGCGTGCGAGGGCTTGCCGTCGTAGTACCAGCCTTGCTCCAGCGCCTCGGCCAGTTCGGGAGCGGCGGTACCGGCGAAGGGCGCGAAGATGCCCGTGCGGTCGCCCGTCAGCAGGTGGCGCAGGATGTGGTGCGGATCGTCCGTCCAGGTGGCGTCCAACCCGAGCCCCCCCTCGGACCGCGGCAGTACCAGCGTGTGATCGTTCAGGTAGTCCTCGGCGATGAGGTGGCGGTCGGGTCCGCCGACCGTGGCGACGGCCTCGCTCAGTTCAGCCAGAAAGTGGGTGTCGCGCTCGTCGTACAGGGCGTGCACCGCATCCAGCCGGAAGCCATCCAGGTGGTATTCCTCCAGCCAGTGCAGCGCATTGTCGATGAGGAAGGCCCGGACGCCGTCGCTGTCGGTGTCGTCCAGGTTGACGGCGCGGCCCCACGGCGTCTCGTGGGCGTCGGTGAGGAAGGGCATGAACACGGCAGCATACGCACCGTCCGGGCCCAGGTGGTTGTGGATCACATCGAGCAGGACGGCGAGGCCCCGCTGGTGGGCGGCGTCGACCAGGGCGCGGAGGTCGTCCGGGCGGCCGTAGGCGCGCGACGGGGCGTAGAGCGCGGCGGGATCGTAGCCC
>JAAAOL010000371.1 GCA_009908885.1 Bacteroidota bacterium
AACACGTCGTCCAAGCTGATGGAGACCGACCCGCTCACCGGCGAGACCGTCGAGGTGCTGTGGGTGAAGGGCTCCGGCGGCGACCTGCGCACGGCCGAGAAGCCCAACTTCGCCTCGCTCTACCAGGATAAGCTGATGGCGCTGCAGGACGTCTACGCCGACTTCGAGGAGCGCGGCCCGAAGACGGACGCGGAGGACGCCATGGTGGCGATGTACCCGCACTGCACATTCAATCTGAACCCGCGCGCGCCCAGCATCGACACGCCGCTGCATGCCTTCATCCCGCACAAGATCGTGGACCACACGCACCCGGTGGCCTGCATCGCCATCGCCACGGCGGAGAACGGCAAAGAGCTGACACAGCAGATCTACGGCGACGACGTGATCTGGGTGGACTGGCAGCGTCCCGGCTTCGAGCTGGGCCTGACGATGCAGCGCGTCTGCGAGGAATACCCCGAGGCGCGCGGCATCATGCTGGGCGGCCACGGCCTCATCAACTGGGCCGACACCGACAAGGCGTGCTACCACCTGTCGCTGGAGCTGATCGACAAGGCGGCGGCCTTCCTCGCCCCCTACATCGAAGACACCCCGGCCTTCGGCGGACCGAAGCACGACGCCCTCCCGCCCGACGACCGCGCGGCGATGCTGCACGAGCTGCTGCCGTGGCTGCGCGGGCGGCTCGGCCAGGAGAAGCGCGTCCTCGCCACGGTGGACACGAGCGACGACGTGCAGACGTTCGTCGGCGCGCAGGACGCCCCCCGCCTCGCCGAGCTGGGCACGTCCTGCCCGGACCACTTCCTGCGCACCCGCATCAAGCCGCTGTTCGTGGACTGGGACCCCGCCTCGGGCGACCTGGACGCGCTGAAGGCGACGCTGGAGGACGGCCTCGCCCAGTACAGCGAGGACTACGCGGCCTATTACGAGGCGCACAAGCGCCCCGACTCGCCCGCCATGCGCGGCTCGAATCCGACGGTCATCCTCATCCCCGGCATCGGGATGGTGGCCTGGGGCAAGACGAAGAGCGAGAGCCGCGTCACCGCCGAGTTCTACCGCGCCGCCATCGGCGTAATGCGCGGGGCCGAGGCGGCCTCGACGTACACGGCCCTGCCGCGCCAGGAAGCCTTCGACATCGAGTACTGGCAGCTGGAAGAAGCCAAGCTGCAGCGCATGCCCCCCGAGGCCGAGCTGTCGCGCCACATCGTCGCCATCGTGGGCGCGGGCAGCGGCATCGGCAAGGCGCTGGCGCACCGTCTCGTGAGCGAGGGGGCCGTCGTCGCCGCGCTCGACCTCGACGCCGCGGCGGCGGAAGCCACGGCCCAGGAGATTCTGGACGAGGTCGGCATGGGCATCGGCGTGGCCGGCAGCGGCATCAGCAACTGCGGCGACGCCATCGGCCTCGGCTGCGACATCACCGACCGCGCCCACATCGACGCCGCGCTCGATCAGGTGACGCTGGCCTACGGCGGCCTGGACGACGTGGCCATCACGGCGGGCCTCTACGTGACGCCGGACGCTGACGGCCACACGCCGGACGCGGGCTGGGACCAGAGCTTCGCCGTCAACACCATCGGCCCGTACCTCGTGGCCGACGAGGCCTCGAAGCGCTGGGACGCGCAGGATCTCGACGGGTGCAGCCTCACCATCACCACCAGCGTCAACGCCGTCGTCGCCAAGCGCGGCAGCCTCGCCTACGACGCCAGCAAGGCGGCCACCAACCACCTCGTCCGCGAACTGGCCATCGAGCTGGCGCCAAATGTGCGCGTCAACGGCGTGGCCCCGGCCACGGTGGTCGAAGGCAGTAGCATGTTTCCGCGCGACCGCGTCATCGCCTCGCTCACCAAGTACGGCCTCGATTATGACGAGGACGAAGACACCGCGACGCTGCGGCAGCGCCTCGCCCGGTTCTACGCCGAGCGGACGCTCACCAAGGCGCCGATCTCGCCCGACGACCAGGCCGAGGCGATCTTCCTCCTGCTGAGCGACCGCCGCCTCGGCAAGACGACCGGCCAGATCCTGACCGTCGACGGCGGCCTCGTACATGCCTTCCAGCGCTAACCCCCGACTCCGATGATGCACTCCCCACTCCGCCTGGGCCTCGCCGTGCTCCTGCTTGCCTTCGCCGCATGCGGGAGCACGACGCCGCCCCCGACACCCCTTCCTGCGCCGCCCGCTCCGCTGGACGACCACGACGCCTTCGCGGGCACGTGGACGCTGGACAAGGAGCGCAGCACCGCCATCGACCCGTGGCGCCACCTGTCCGTCGAGATCGCGGTGGACGGCGAGGCCGTCATCCTGAAACGCCTGTGGCGCGGCACCCGCGAGGGCGGCACGACGATGGACTCGGTGCGCGTCGTCCCCGGCGGGCCTGCCGCGACGGCGCCGCTGGAGCAGTGGCCCGACAACCGCCACCTGGGCGCCTACCTCACCGGCGACAGCACGCAGACCGTCACCGCCCACTGGGCCGACGACGGGCGGACGCTCGTCACTGAGGTCGAGGTGACGCTCAGCATTCAGCAGGGCACGAAGCCAATCCGCACCTACACGGAGTACCGGCTGTCCCCCGACGGCGACCGGCTCGACGTGCTGCAGCTGCGCTCCACCCGCCCGCGCCCGGTGCATTACGTCTTCCGCCGCGCCGACGACGCGGGGTAATCTCCTCCCCCAAAGACACCTCGCACCTCAGGTAGAGACGCCTCGCCGAGGCGTCTCTACAGCCCTCCACCATCTGTCTCGATACGATGATGCGTACCCTGCTCGTTCTCACCCTCGCCGTCCTCCTCGCCGCGCCCGCCGCCGCTCAGGACGCCGAGCCGCCCGCCCGCGACGCCGTCTCGATGCGCTTCGATGCCGACTGGACCCTCGACGGCGACCTGCCGCGCAAGGCCATGCTGATCTCGCTCCAGGGCCTCGCCAACCAGGACGCGCCCCACCTCTACTTCATCTACCCGCCGAACTGGACGTTCACCTTCACCGAGTCGGTCTACGGCTACTACCAGGACACGCACAACATCAGCTTCACCGAGCTGGACACCGCCGAGGACGCCCTCGCCCGCTTCGCCGAGCACGCCGAGGGCTACGTGGTGTGGGACGACAGCGTGCGCACGTCGCTCATCGTGGCCTTCACGGCCGCGGGCCTGGAGGACGCCGTCGTCGTCAACGAGGCGCTCATCCCGATGGTGGAGAAGTACGGCCTAGAGATGGTGGACGACCTGCGCGGGCGCTACCGGGGCATGAGTGACTACGCCATCTTCAAGGACGCCTGGGACCGCTACGGCGACCGCGTGAGCAAAGACTTCATCGTGTGGATGGGCGGCGTCCACGGCAACCGGATGGAGCCCGGCGTGGCCGACTTCGGCATCTACCAGGACGCCTTCTTCACCGACCTCTCGGCCAACCCGACGGACACGCTCGAATACCAGCTGGCCGACGAGATCCTGGACGCCATGAATCCGGCGGGCATCGTGCTGGGCTGGCACTCCTACAAGAAAGACACCGAGGGGCAGCACGTCACGCTCGTCTCCAGCCACGCCCTCCGCATGGAAGGCCTCAACTCGCTGCCCAACACCAGCTTCAACATCCAGATCCCGACGACGCCGGGCTACACGTTCGAGAACAACCACAACGTCGACCCCGACACGACGCTCGTGCCGGAGGACAAGGTCTATATCTCGGCCGTGCAGACCGACGGGCTGGGCCTGGGCGCGTGG
>JAAAOL010000327.1 GCA_009908885.1 Bacteroidota bacterium
CTGTTACCTATGTACCCGGTTAGTACCCGCTCAACCCAACACCTGCCTATGCGAGCTGTCGTACAACGCGTCCGCCGCGCCTCCGTGACCGTTGAGGGCGAGGTCGTCGGCGCCATCGGTCCGGGCCTGCTCATCCTGCTGGGCGTCCACGAGACCGACACGGAGGACGAGATCGACTGGGGGGCGCGCAAGTGTGCCCGCCTCCGCATCTTCGCCGACGACGAGGGGCTGATGAACCGCTCGCTCCAGGACGTCGGCGGCGAGGCGCTCGTGGTCTCGCAGTTCACGCTGTACGGCGACGCCACCAAGGGCAACCGCCCGTCGTTCGTCGAGGCCGCCCCGCCGGATCAGGCCGACCGGCTCTACGAGCGCTTCGTCGCCCAGCTCGACCAGCGCCTCGACACCGCTGTGCAGACGGGCACCTTCGGCGCCATGATGGACGTCGCACTCGTCAACGACGGCCCGGTGACGATCCTCGTCGAACGGGATGCGTGATGCGTATTCTGTTGGAGCCCCGATGGCGTTCGAGCCAACCCCGTCGGGACCGGGACGGACCATCCTGACAGAGAACCTGGACCGGAAGAGCCGTTATTTCTGGATCCCGGATCAAGTCCGGGATGACGATGCGTAGCGATGGGCTAAATGGTGCTGATCACAGAGCGACGTGCCTTACTGAGTCGTGTATAGGTTTCTAAAGATCGCGGTGTGCCGTTTCGGTGGACGTTCTGCCGGGGGCTCCGCGTCCACATGCGAACTGTCGGCCACGCCTCCGGCGTTCGAAAGCTCCGAAGATGCGACAGAACACCGTAGCCACGTATGGCGCGACGCAGAATGCGCGGCGCGGCGTCGAAAAGTTTATCAATCAGCTCACACATCAGTAATGTCATTCCCGCGGACGCGGGAATCCAGAATCAGGGCTACGATTCCGCATGTGTGGCTCCGAGCTTGGAGCGGCAGTAATCCCGTCTCGATGCACTGGATAGATTCCAGCGAACCATGCCGAAGCGTGGATACGTCTATCTGCTTGCCAGTCAGCGAAATGGCACCCTGTACGTCGGCGTTACCAGCGATCTTCGGCGGCGCGTCTGGGAGCACAAGAACGACCTCCACGACGGCTTCACGACGCGGTACGGCGTACACCGGCTGGTGTACTACGAGGTCCATGACGATATTCGAGACGCCATCGTCCGCGAGAAGCGGATCAAAAAATGGAGGCGTTCGGAAGCTCGAACTGATAGAGACGCTGAATCCGACGTGGCGCGATCTTTATGAGGACCTGTGAGGTTGCCCGGCGGATGTGATTCTTGTGGTTCCAGCCCCTTACCTTCGGTCTGTCGATTCACCACCACCCATCGCCACTCCGATCCCACCGATGCACTACGAACTCTCGCTGATCGTCCTCGCCCTCACCCTGCTGGGCTTCGCCGCCGTGCCCCCGGCCGCGCAGGCCCAGGCGGACTACGTGCTGCACAACGCCCGCATCTACACCGTCAACCCCGACCAGCCGACCGCCGAAGCGCTGGCCGTACGCGGCGACCGCCTCCTGATGGTCGGCTCTGACGCCGACGTGCTGGCCGCCTATCCGGAAGCCGACCGCCTCGACGCCGAAGGACAGACCGTCGTGCCCGGCCTGATCGACGCGCACGCCCACCTGATGGGGCAGGGCATCAGCATGCTCCAGGCCGACCTCGTGGGCACCGCCTCGAAGGCCGAGATCATCGAGCGGCTGGAGGCGCAGGCCGCGACGCTGCCGGAAGACGCGTGGCTGCTGGGGCGCGGGTGGGACCAGAACGACTGGCCCGAGCAGGCCTTCCCGACGCGGCACGATCTGGACGACGCCTTCCCCGAGCGGCCCGTCTGGCTCAGCCGCATCGACGGGCACGCCGCCTGGGCCAACACCGCCGCACTGCAGACGGTGGGCCTCGACAGCCTGAAGGCGATGGACGATCCGGAGGGCGGCAGCATCCTGCGGGATGATGTGGGCATGCCGACGGGCGTCTTCATCGACGCCGCCGAGCAGATCGTCGCTAGTCAGGTGCCGCCGCCGACGGACGCGCAGCTGGAGCAGGCCATGCACCTGGCGGTCGACATCGCCAAGCGCTACGGCCTCACCGGCGTCCACGAGGCGGGCGTAGACCGCGCCACCATCGAGCGCTACCAGCAGGCCATCGACGCCGACGCGTTCGACCTGCGCCTCTACGCCATGGTCGGCGGCCTGGGCGAGACGTTCGACCACATCTGCGCCACCGGGCCGATCCTGGACTACGGCGACAAGCTGACGGTGCGCTCGGTCAAGTTCTACATGGACGGCGCCCTCGGCAGCCGCGGCGCGGCGCTGCTGGACGACTATGCGGACGATCCCGGCAACCGGGGGCTGCTGATGCAGTCGCCGGAGCGCTTCGACGAGATGGTGACGCAGGCCATGGCGTGCGGCTTCCAGGTCAACACGCACGCCATCGGCGACCGCGCCAACCGCGTGGTGCTGGACGCCTACGAACACGCCGTCGACACGCTGGGCGACGTCATCGACCGTCACCGCATCGAGCACGCCCAGATCGTCGCGCCGGAGGACATCCCGCGCTTCGCCGAGCTGGGCGTCATCGCCTCCGTGCAGCCGACGCACGCCACGAGCGACATGTACTGGGCCGAAGACCGCCTCGGGCCGGACCGCCTCGCGGGCGCCTATGCCTGGAAGGCGTTCCAGGACGCGGGCGTGCACCTCACTTTCGGGTCCGACTTCCCGGTGGAGCAGGTCGATCCGCTGCTGGGCTTCTACGCTGCCGTCACCCGCCAGGACGCCGACCAGTGGCCGGAGGGCGGCTGGACGCCAGAGCAGCGCGTCGATCGCGAAACGGCCCTCCGCGCCTTCACGCTGGATGCCGCCTACGCCGCCTACCAGGAGGACGACCTCGGCTCGCTCGAACCGGGTAAGTTTGCCGACTTCGTGATCCTCTCGCGCGACATCATGACGATCCCCGCGCCGGAGATCCTGGAGACGGAGGTGGTGGCCACGTACCTGGGCGGCGAGGTCGTCTATGCGAGGGATACAGCCCGCGTGGACACGGTGCCGGGGGAGTGATGCGTGTCGCGTGATGCGTGTTGCATGAGGGAAGGGTCCTGTGCATCGCGACGCGCGAAACCTCCCCGAGCGCTCCCGGGCAGCGTGTGAGGGTGACTCCTGAAGAGAGCTGAATACAGCGTAGACGGCGGGCCGGGCAGAGCGGTCGAGAGCGGGGACGGCCGGGGTGAGCCTGCCCTCCCGACGCAGCGAGGCGACTGACCCCGCGCAGGAGCCAGCCGCCATCGGTCGTCGTTTCTACGTGCGCCTCGCCGTTATCCCGTCACGGGCTCCGGCGTGGTGTGCCGGGCGATGAGCCTCACGGCGTGCTGGTTGAAGGCCGGGAGGTCGTCCGGGTGGCGGCTTGTCAAGAGATTGCCGTCAACCACGGCCGCGTCGTCCACCCAGTGGGCCCCCGCGTTCTGTAGGTCCGTCCTGATGGCCTTATATGACGTCATGCGCCGGCCCTCGACCACCTCGGCGTCGATGAGCGTCTGTGCGCCGTGGCAGATGGCGGCGACGGGCTTGTCGGCCTCGAAGAACGACCGGGCGAAGGCCACGGCGTCGTCGTTGATGCGGAGCTGGTCCGGGTTGAGCACACCGCCGGGCAGCACGAGCGCGTCGTAGTCGTCCGG
>JAAAOL010000117.1 GCA_009908885.1 Bacteroidota bacterium
TCACGTCCATACGTCCACACCTACACACGTCCAACCCCAAATCCGGCCTCGCGGGGCTACGTCATACCACCATGGTTCAGCCGGATTTGGAATCACGCATTACGTATCACGTTCTCAGGGTTGCAGACATCGCCAAACGAAAACGGTATCAAACAGTCACATCGAACCGGTATCACTCCGCCGATGTCTGCTCACGATACACCGCCCGGATCGCGTTCGGAATCCCGTCGGCCCAGGCGGCCAGGTGATGATCGGGGAAGCCCGGCAGGCGCTCTACCGCGGCCAGTTCGTCGATCGGGGTTCCGGCTTTCCGACCTTCGGCGACGTATTCGTTGAGTCCGGTCAAGAAATCCCGCATGACGAGCAGGTCTGCCCGCGAGCCCGTCACGCCGAACTCCGGATTGCCATGCCCGTGAATGAAGATCGTCTCGTCGGTGTAGGCGGCGTGGACCTGTTCCAGCGTCTCGATCCAGCCCGCCGTGGACGCGCCGCCGGGCAGGTCGATGAAGCAGGGCATCCGGTTGAAGACGAGGTCGCCCATGTGGACGACGTCGGCGCGCTCGAAGTGAATCACGGCATCGCCGCCGGTGTGGGCAGGGCCGTAGTGCCGAAGGCGGACCGTCTCATCCCCGAGGTCGTCGCTCCACTCCGTATCGAACAGGTCGTCTGCGTAGGCCTGCGGCGGCCCGTCGTCGCTGCGCTCGGCGGCCTGGCGTTGCAACGTGGGCACGTTCTGCTGCGCGACGTGTCGGGCGGCGTGCGGCTGCATCGTCGCGTTGCCGCCGGTATGGTCGCCGTGATGATGCGTGTTGATCAGCAGGTCGATGTCGCGGCCCGTGCGGTCGTGCAGGCCCGTCCAGCACTGCTGCGCAGACTCTGGAAACTGCGTGTCGATGACCACGAGGGCGTCGTCGTTGGCGAGCCAGCCGATGGTGCCGCCGCGCTGCTGGAAGATCCCGACGTTGCGGCGGAGGGACCGGAAGGCGTCATCGGTACGGTGGAACGGGAAGGCACTGGGCAGGAACGGGGCGGCGAGCAGCGCCGCGCTGGTGCGGCGAAGGAAGGTGCGACGAGATAGCATGAAGGCGGTCGGGGTGGCGGGGTGGACACGGAACGGATGTCTCAACGTACAACCGCCGCCGCGCGATTGGTAGCGCGATCCGATGGCGCGGGCCACCGTGCATAACATCGTTGCATCTACGCCTCCATGCTCCCGAACGTCACGTCTGGAACTGAAAGCGGACCCGTGCTCCTTTTTCTGCACGGCTTCATGGGGTCCTCGGAGGACTGGACCCCGATCGTGAGTCGGCTCAAAGACCGGTATCGCTGCGTGCGGGTAGACCTGCCCGGCCATGGCGCCGCCACGGGACGCACGGAGGATGAGTACACGATGGACGGTACGTGCCGCGCGGTGATCGACACGCTGGATGCGCTGGGCATCTCCCGCTGCACCCCGGTCGGCTACTCGATGGGCGGGCGGACGGCGCTGTACTTCGGGATCCACCATCCAGAGCGGTGCGACCGGCTGTTGCTGGAGTCGGCCTCACCCGGACTCGCCACCGCCGAGGCCCGGGCCGCGCGGCGCGCCGTGGATGCCGACCGCGCCCGCCGCCTGGAACGCGACGGGATGGAGGCCTTCCTGGACGACTGGTACCAGCTTCCCCTGTTCGCGCCCCTGCAGCGTCACCCCGACTACGTGGAGGCTATGCTGGAGCGTCGCCACCGCAACGAGGCGCACGAGCTGGCGCGATCGCTCCGGGGGATGGGAACGGGGCAGCAGCCGTCGCTGTGGGAACGGCTCCCTGCGTTACAGGTCTCTACGTTGGCCCTCGCGGGCGCGCTCGACGGCAAATACGTCCGCATCGCCCGGCAGATGGCGGCCAACGCCCCTCGGCTGCGGGCCCGCATCATCGAGGATGCAGGACACGTCATCCACGCCGAGCGGCCCACGCAGTTCATCGACGCCGTAGAGGGTTTTGTCCCCTCTGCCTGACGCGGTCTGCTACCAATATTCGACGGCATGTCCACCTCATCGACATCCCAATCCGCACCTGCCGAGGGTCCGACGACGCGGTGGGGCGTGTGGCTCGCGGCGGCGCGTCCCAAGACGCTCGGGGCGGCCATCGCGCCCGTGGTGGTCGGTACCGCGATGGCCTGGGAGGCAGGAGGCTTCCATCCGCTGGCAGCGGTGTGCGCCTTGCTCGGGGCCATCTTCATCCAGGTCGGCACCAACTTCAGCAACGACTACGTCGACTACCTGAAGGGGGCGGACACCGAGGACCGCAAAGGGCCGCTCCGGGTGACCCAGGCCGGATTGGTCGACCCGGCGACGATGCGGCGGGCGACGGGGCTGGTGTTCGGCCTCGCCGTGGCGGCGGGCGCCTATCTGATCTGGCGGGGCGGCTGGCCCATCCTCCTCGTCGGCGTGCTGTCGATCGCCTCCGGCATTCTGTATACCGCCGGGCGATACTCGCTCGCCTACACCGGGCTGGCCGACCTGTTCGTGCTCATTTTTTTCGGGCCGGTCGCCGTCGGCGGGACGTACTACGTCCAGGCCCTCGCTCTGCCCATGCCGGTCGTCATCGCCGGGGTCGGACCGGGGTTGCTGGCCGTGGCGATTCTGCTCGTCAACAACATCCGCGACGTCGAGGAGGACCGCGCCGCCGGGAAACGCACGCTCATCGCCCGGACGAGCCGGACGTTCGGCGTGGTGCTGTACGTGGTCTGTGTGGTCGGGGCGCTCGGGGTGGCTGCCTATCTGGCCTTCCGGTTCGGGCATCTGCCGGTGCTGGCCACGGGAATCGTGCTGCCGCTGGCCGTGCCGGTCGTCCGCACCCTCGCCCGTGAGCAAGCAGCTGCTGCCCTGAACCCGCTGCTCGGCGCGACGGGGCGGCTGTTGCTGCTGTACAGCATCCTCTTTGCGCTCGGCTGGACGGTGTGACGGAGAACGATGACGCTGCGCTGGAGCCTCTACCGCTACGAGTTACCGCTTACCGACCCGCTGGTTCTTGCCCCGGGGACGCTTGCGGCGCGGTCGGGCATGCTCGTCCACGTCGAAGACGAAGCCGGACACGAGGGCTGGGGCGACGTCGCGCCGTTGCCGGGATTCAGTCGGGAGTCGGTGGAGGAGGCCCAGGCGGCCACGAGGATCGTCATGGATGGGGCGGACGCGGTGTTTCTCGGAGCCTTGTCCTCCGAGGCCACGTATCCGGGTCTTGCGTTCGATGCCCAGACGCCGCCCTCGGTCCGCTTCGGGGTGGATCTCGCGCTGGCTGACCTGTTCGCGCAGCGGCGCGGTCGCTCTCTTGTCCGATGCCTGGCCGCTGATCCGGCGGATCGGCTGTCCCTGAACGCGCTGCTCCTCGGGGATCATCCGGCGGTGATGGCGGGCGCTGAGGCGGCGCGCCGACGGGGCTATGCCGCCGTCAAACTGAAAGTGGGCCGCCAGTCCGTCGAGGACGACGTGGCCCTCGTGAAGGGCGTGCATGACCGGCTGGGACCCGGCGTCGACCTGCGGCTGGATGCCAACCGGGCCTGGACCCTGGAGGCGGCGCGCGCTTTCGCTGAGGGCATCGCGGACATTCCGCTCGACTACCTCGAAGAGCCACTGGCCGATCCTGCGCAGCTTCGGCCCTTCGTCGATATGACGGGTCTGCCGGTAGCGCTGGACGAGACGGTGCAG
>JAAAOL010000222.1 GCA_009908885.1 Bacteroidota bacterium
CTCTCCGCCATCTGGCGGGCGATGGTCAGAACCTGCTTGTCCGCGGAGGGCAGATCCCCCGAGCGGGTGTCGGTGACAACGAGGATGGTAGACATATCGAGGTATGGGCTTGGGGTCGAAATCGGAAGGAGCGGGAGGGGTGTGGTCAGATGAGGCGGGCTTCTTCGCGGAGCAGGCGCACGACCTCCGGCACGGCGTCGACGCCGTTGTCGAAGACCTTGCCCGCCGACTTCTCGGGCGGATAGGACAGCGTCTGGATCACGAGCTGTTCGTCGCCCAGCTGCGCGTCCACCACGTCGATCGGCTTGCGCTTGGCCTGCATGATGCCCTTGAAGGAGGGGTAGCGCGGCTCGTTCATGCGCAGGTTGGTGCCCACGACGGCGGGCAGCGAGAAGCGGACCCGCTCGCGGCCGCCTTCGATCTCTCGAAGGGCCACGCCCGCGTCGCCGTCGATCGTCAGGTCGTCGACGGCCGTCACGCAGGGCAGTCCGAGCGCCTGGGCGAGGATGCCGGGCACCATCAGGTTGTCGTCGTCCACCGCCTGGCGGCCCGTAAAGATGAGGTCGTAGTCGCCCTCTTGCAGCACGGCGGCCAGGGCGCGGGCCGTCGCCATCGGGTCGTCGGGGGTGCGGTCGGCGTGGAGGCGGATGGCCTTGTGCGCGCCCATGGCGAGGCCCTCGCGGATGCTCTTCTCCAGGCGCGGCGGCCCGAGGGAGAGCAGCGTGACGTCGCCGCCGTGCGCTTCGGTGAGCTGGAGCGCTTTTTCGATGGCGGGGCCGTCGTGCGGGTTGATGACCCACTGGATGCTGTCGTCCTCGACGAAGGAGGCGCCGTCGTCGGCGATCTGCACCCGCGTCGTGGTGTCCGGGGTCTGCTTGATGCAAACAGCGATGTTCATGGCGTATGCGTGATTCAGGGTAGGAGGGAGGGTAGAAGGTGCGTGTAGAGGTCAGGATGAAGGAGGGCTTCGGTCGCCGTGGGCCTTCGGCAGCGACTCGGCCACCATCTGGGCCACGTCATAGGTTTCGAGGGCATCCTCGCGCTTCGTCTCTTTGATGCCGTCGCTGATCATTGTGGCGCAGAACGGGCAGGCCGTGCAGACCACACCCGCTTCGGTCTCGGTGGCGGCTTCGTCGACCCGGTTCTGGTTGACGCGCGGCTTTGCTTCGTCCATCCACATGCGCGCGCCGCCAGCCCCGCAGCAGAAGCCTTTGTTGCGCGAGCGCGGCATCTCCTCCAGCGTCACGCCGGGAATCGACGCCAGCACCTCGCGCGGGGCATCGTAGATGTCGTTGTGGCGGCCCAGGTAGCACGAGTCGTGGAACGTGATCCGCTGCGCCGTCCCGTTCTCCAGCTGCAGGCGGCCCTGCTTCAACAGTTCGGCGATCAGCTCCGTGTGGTGGACGACGTCGTACTCGCCGCCCAGCTGCGGGTATTCGTTGCGGATGGTGTTGTAGCAGTGGGGGCAGCTCGTGACGACCTTCTTGAAGCTGTGTGCATTGAGGGTCTCGACGTTCTGCTGCGCCATCATCTGGTACAGATACTCGTTGCCCGCGCGCCGCGCCGGATCGCCCGTGCAGGTCTCCTCTTTGCCCAGGATGGCGTAGTTCACGTCGGCCGCGTTCAGGATCTGGACGAGCGCCCGGAGCGACTTCTGCGCCTGCTGATCGAACGCGCCCGCACAGCCGACGAAGACGACGTATTCGACCTCGCCCTCGGCGTCGCGCATCGTGGGCACGTCGATCCCGTCGGTCCACGCCTCGCGGTCGTGCGGCGGCGCGCCCCACGGGTTGCCGGTCGTCTCCAGGTTGCGGAAGAGGGCGGACAGCTCCTGCGGGAAGCGGGCCTCTTCGAGCACCAGGTGGCGGCGCATCTCGACGAAGCGGTCGATGAACTCGATCAGCAGCGGGCAGGCCTCTTCGCACGCCTTGCAGGTGGTGCAGGCCCAGATGGTCTCGTCCTGAATCGTCTCGCCGACGAGGGCCGGGCCGTCCCACTCCGCCGGGGCGCCGTCGCCGCCCGCCTGCCCGTTCTCCAGCATCTGCAGGATCCACGGCGTCTTGTCGTAGAAGTGGTGCCGCATGTCCTCGTTCACCTTCTTCGGCGAGAGCGGCTTCTCGGTGGCGTACGCCGGGCAGGCCGCCGTGCAGCGTCCGCACTCGGTGCAGGTGTAGATGTCCCACAGGTCCTTCCAGTCGAAGTGCTCGATCTTCGACGCGCCGAAGTGGTCCTGATCCAGGTCCTCCAGGTCCATGTGCGGCAGCACGCTGGGCTGTTGGAGGTCGCGGAAGTAGACGTTGAAGATGGACGTGATGACGTGAAAGTGCTTCGAGACGGGCAGATACGCCAGGAAGAAGAGCAGCGTCACCATGTGCAGCCACCACGAGCCCTGGTGGAGGAGGCTCAGCGTCTCGTAACTGGCGCCGCCCAGGAGGCTTGCCGTGGCCTGCGCGGTGAACGAGTACGCCTCGTGCGTCGGCTCCCCGGCTGCGACGAGCGCGCCGTTGAGCAGGAAGTCGGTCACCATCAGCAGGCCGATCATGAAGAGCACGAAGGCAGCATCCCAGGAGCGGGTGACGCGTTCGGGCCGGAAGACGCCTCGCCGGATGCCTGCGACGATGACCATCAGCAGGACGATGACCTCGAAGGCGTCGCGGATGAAGATGTAGGCCGGGCCGAGGAGCTGGTCCGGGCCGAAGCCGGGAAGGTGGAACTCGGGCGCGTAGGCCCGTCCGACGAGGTGGATGCTGTTGATGGCGACGGCCAGGAAGCCCCAGAAGATGAGGGCGTGCATGATGCCCGCGCCCAGGTGCTTGGGGTCGAGGATGCGGCGTTGGCCGAGCCAGAACGTGAGGACGCCCTTGATGCGCTCCCACGGCTGGTCGAAGCGGTCGATGGGTTCGGCCGCCTGCAACACCTTGACGCGGCGAACCATGAGGACCGCGAAGGCCCCCAGCAGGCCGACGAGGATGACGGTGAAGATCAGCGTGGCCGGTAGTGAGGCGGTCGGCGACATGGCGGGCCCGGGAGGTATGGTGGAAGCCACTGAAACAGTGGAGACACGCTGGCTTCGTACTCCGGAAGGCAGGACCACGTCGGGCCGAGATCGGCGGAGAACGCTGACGGTATACGAGGGGCCGGCCAGGCGGATATTACGCCGCTACTGGCTGGAACCGGGGCGCTCGGCATGGTTCCAACTCCCGGGTAGAGGGCAGTCGTGTCGAGGGTAGGTGAAGGTCCAGGTCGCGCCGTTCCTGTGCGGCAGGACGGTTGGCGAGCTGTGTTGGCTTCAACAACGGAACGGGCACCCGGGAACCATGACAGGCACACCATGAAGCCCCCTGTGAGTGAATCGATAGCCCGCCTGTGGGGGAACTGCCTACACGCGATGCAGTCCGGCGCGCAGGGGGCTCGGGCAGGACGTGGGAGAGCGGCGCAGCCGGACGGCTATGACATCGACCAGGACCGTGCGCCGCGGGGTGTTCGGGTCGTGTAATGACCCCCTCGGATTCTACCCCGCTCCAGGGAGGGAGGAGCTGTTTATTCGAAGAGGCCCTTGCGTCCCTGCTGTTCTCATCAGAACTTTATAGATCCCTGCATCCTTTGTATTTATACTGAGTCTAAACAAATGCTACCGCGTTCATGCGTCCGTCGACCTGCCTGCGAGGTGCC
>JAAAOL010000483.1 GCA_009908885.1 Bacteroidota bacterium
CCTTCCAGGGAGGCGAGGGCACATCGTCCGGCACTCGGACGGCGCTCCCAGGCGGGATGCGGTCGGCGCCGGCCGAGCTGCTGCTGGCCGAAGACAACATCGAAACCGCGCGGATGATGGAGGAGCTGCTCCGTGAGACCTGCAATGTGACGGCCGTATCGGACGGCGAGATGGCACTCCGCCACGCGCAAGAGACGGCCTACGACATCGTGCTGCTCGACATCAACCTGGGCGGCGGGCCGAGCGGGGCCGACGTGCTGCGGCGGCTCCGGGCCCAGCCGGCGTATGAAAACGTCCCCATTGCCGCCGTCACAGCGTACGCCTTGCCGGGCGACCGCGAGCGCCTGTTGAAGATGGGGTTCGACGCTTACCTCGACAAGCCGTTTGCGCCGGAGGACCTGGACGAACTGATGGAGCAGTTGTTGGCAGTCGCTCAACCGGGCGGGCGCTCGCCCCGGAAGGCGCTCCCGCGTGCCCGCCCGCACTCAGGGAGTAATTTGACGGCGCCGGGCGATCGGCCCTAGCCAAGCGCTCGGCCTGCGGCCGCGTCGGGTGCTCAGAAGACGGAAACGAATGCCGAGTCCAGCCCATCGAAGGTGCGCTTGACGGCCTTGAGCTGGCGCGCCGAAGCGGCCGCATCGTCGGCCAGTTCCACTTTGCAGAAGGCTTCTCCAGGGGCCTGGCCGGTGGCCACGCCGTTTTCTTTCACCGTAAACACGTCGGCATCGGTAGACCACCACCGGAGGTCGAGGTCCCGGATTGTATCCCCCGAGGCGGTCAGCGCGACCGCCGAGAAGTCGGCCCGCTCGCCTACCGCGATGCGGACGCTGTGCGGCGCAATGATGAGGGCTTCGATCGGGGACTCCTCGTGGGCGTCGGTGCTGTCGCACCCGGCCAGCGCCAGCGCGCTCGTGAGCACGAGGGCTGCGAGACGGCAAACGAACGAGCAGGAAGCGGCATGGCGCTGCTTGTTGGTAGACATATTGGGTTGGAGGTCTCTTTTTTTGACACGTTGAGCCGCGTGTAAGTCGGTGGCACGTTGCTAGGACGCGCGCTTACGCTGCCGGCTCGATGTTCTGGTTCATACGGAAGAAGTTGGTCGGATCGTACTTCGCTTTGAGTTTCGCGAGGCGGTCGTAGTTGGCGCCGTAGGCGGCTCGCACGCGCTCGTGACCTTCTCGGCTGAGGAAGTTTACCCCCACACCGTCGGTCGCGAACGGGGCTAGGGCGTCTATGAACGCACGTGCCCACGAAATATGGATGTCGTCCTCCTCGGGGTCGGTCCACCGGGGGAAGATGTTCAGCGAGAACGCGGCGTCGCGGTGGCGATACGCCGTCGCGTCTGGGTCGACGCGCGCGATCGCGCCGCCCAGGTGCTCCAGCACAATCTTGGTTTCCGGTGTCGGGAGCGGATCGGCGCGTTCTACGACGAGGTCGAGTGCTTCATCCGGTAGGGGATCCACCAGTTGCGTCTTCCAGTAATTCCGGGCGCCCGGTGCATAATCTGCGTCAAACATCTGCTGCACCGCCGTGAACGGCATGGGTTGAATCAGATCTGCGATCGGGTCGCCGACGTTTCGGAGGGGCTGTACGGCCTGCTTGCCCTCTTCAACGGGACCCGCGTAGCACAGGGCGAAGACGACGACCGTCGTGCCGTGAGTCTCCTCCGGAAGAAAGGGAGCCGGAGGGGCCCCGATGATGGCGGCGTAACAGCAGAGTTCATCCGGCGCCTCGGCGGTGAACGCGCGGTGGAACCGGAGCAGATCAGCGGCCTCCTCGAAGGGGTGCACGATCAGGCCGGCAAGGACCTCCGGGCCCACCGCGTGGAGCTGGAACTCGAAGGAAGTGACGACGCCGAAGTTGCCCCCGCCGCCCCGGATGCCCCAGAAGAGATCCTCATTTTCATCCTCGCTCGCGTGCAGCAACGCACCATCTGCAGTGACGATGTCCACCGAGCGGAGATTGTCGATCGTCATTCCATACTTTCGGCTGAGCCAACCCCATCCGCCGCCCAGCGTGAGCCCGGCGATGCCCGTCTCTGATACTTGACCGGTGGGCGTGGCGAGCCCAAAGGCTTGCGTCTCGTGATCGAGTTTACGGAGGGTGACGCCCGGCTCGACTCGGGCAGTCCGGCCATCGGGGTCGACCCGCACTGATTTCATCGGAGAGAGGTCGATAACGAGGCCGTCCTCGCAGAGGGCGTTTCCGGCGGCGTTGTGCCCACCGCCTCTGACTGCGGTGAGGAGATCATGCTCGCGCGCGAAGCGCACCGCGTCGATCACGTCCGCCGTGCCCGTGCAGTGGGCGATGAGCATAGGCCGCTTGTCGATCATGCCATTCCAGATCTGACGGGCCACGTCGTAGTTTTCGGCATCGCGCGTGATGAGCGGGCCGTGCAGGTGCTCGGCGAAATTCTCGACGGCTTCGCCGTCCAGAAAGGTTCCGTTGCCTGCGACGGTGGTTGCGTATAACGTATCCATAGCGCCTTGCCTCTAAAATGATGTCAGCATGTCTATGTGTGGCTCCTCGTGGCGTAGGGATGCGTCAGCAGGTCAAGTTGAGGGCTACCCTGCTCAGCGCATCGGGACGTGTACACCCCCCGCCGGAGCGATCTTCTCGATCAGGCACAGAGCGGTGAATAATCGTCGATCCGTTAGTTCGATACGCGGATGAACGCAAGCACCTCGTCAACGAAGCGGTTGGTCGCAGTGAGCATCGCGACGTGCTCGTGCCCTTCGAAGGTGGCGACCCGGCTGTCCGGGAGGGCGCAGTCGACGGCTCCAGTCGCGTCTTTGTAGAGTGGGGGACTCTCGCTGCCGGACAGTAGCAACGTCGGCGTGGTCATGTCTGCAAACCGGGCCGCCTCGAACGTGTACTCAGCGATCGCTCGCAACTCGCGGGGCAGTGCAGGGGCCGCGTCCACCATATCCTGCCAGAGCGGCGCTGCGCGAAGCTCGTGGAGTTCATCTGTCGTGAGACCGGCGATGTCACGCAGGAACAGAACGAGCGCCTGCTCGCTCTCACCGTCGCCGAGCAGCCTGCTCATTTCAGCGACGCCGTCGTCCACATTGAGTTCGTGGTCGCCGACCGACATCGGCGGTTCGTACAGGATGAGTTGGCGAAGATTTTCGGTTTGCAGAGCCGCCTCCAGCGCATAGAGGGCTCCACCGGAATGGCCCAGCAGCGCCACTGATTCGTCGATGGCATCGACGACGGCAGCCACGTCCTCGGCCTCCCGTTCCAGTGCGTATGCGTCGCCGTCGCCGCTTTCACCACGCCCCCGACGCTCGATCGCGTAGACCGTGCAGTGTTCTGCGAAGGCCGGGCGGACTCCAGCCAGCTCCCGTAACGTGTACACGTCGCCGTTGCCGTACACGAGCACGAGCGGAGGCCCGCTCCCCGTTCGTGCAACGGCAATGCTCGTCCCATCTGCTGATGGGACGGTTTCCAATGCTCTCAGAGCTTCTATGGTGTGTACTTTGTTCGTTGGATGAATGTAAAAGGGCAAAGACGCAGCGTCGCTCCTCCTCAGACCGCTTCAGCGTACCTCATGCTGTCCTCGCCTACCCTATTCTTTTCCCGAGCGCGGCATCGTTCTTCGGCGAGCCCTTCGTAGCGCGTTACGTCGAGCGGCTCGAAGTATTCGGCGACGAACCCGTCGGCGCGCCGGG
>JAAAOL010000001.1 GCA_009908885.1 Bacteroidota bacterium
AGGTGGCATCGCGCCGCTGCTCGCCGCGCCGTCAGATAGCCTCTGCCCCCGCATGTCTGCCCCCTCCCCACATGCCTCCAGTCGCCACCCGGGCGTCGGCGCCGAAGACCGGGATGCCGAGGACCGCCTCGACGCCGAGGCGTTGCTGTCCGCCATCGTCGACTCTTCGAACGATGCGATCATCGGGAAGCGGCTGGACGGCACTATTCTGAGCTGGAACGCCGCCGCCGAAGCGCTCTACGGCTACTCCGCCGAGGAGGCCATCGGCCAGCACATCCGCCTCATCGTGCCCCCGGAGAAGCGCGACGAACTGGAGACCATCATGGCCCGGCTCCGGCAGGGAAAATCCATCGACCCCTTCGAGACGGTGCGTCAGCACCGGGACGGCTCCCGGGTCGACGTCGCCCTGACGATCTCGCCCATCACGTCGGCGGAGGGCCACCTGGTGGGCGCCTCGGCCATCGCCCGCGACATCTCGGAGCGCCGCCGCTACCAGCAGGCCCTGGCGGAGAGCGAGCGCCGCTTTCGGGTGATGGCCAACGGGGCGCCCGTCATGATCTGGATGGCCGGGACGGACAAGGCGTGCACCTTCTTCAACGCGCAGTGGCTCGCCTTCACGGGGCGCTCGCTGGACCAGGAGCTGGACGATGGCTGGGCCGAGGGCGTGCACCCGGAGGACCGGGCGCGGTGCCTGGGCATCTACACCGCGCACTTCGACCAGCGGACGCCGTTCGAGATGGCCTACCGGCTGCGCCACCACTCCGGCGCGTACCGGTGGATCCTGGACCGGGGCACACCGCGCCACGCCCCGGACGGCACCTTCCTGGGCTACATCGGCTCGGCGACCGACATCTCCAAGCAGAAGTCCCGTGAGCACCAGTTGCTCGACGCCGTCGGCCAGGCCGTCATCGCCACCGACCTCGACGGCACCGTCACCTTCTGGAACCAGGCCGCCGAGGACCTCTACGGCTGGTCGAGCGACGACGCCCTCGGCCGGAGCATCATGGAGCTGACGCCCGCCAGCGTCTCGCAGGAGCAGGCCGCCGCCGTCATGGAGCGGCTGGTGGCCGGCGAGAGCTGGACTGGCGAGTTCGAGGTCCAGCGCCGCGACGGGTCGACGTTTCCGGCGCTGGTCAGCAACCGGCCCATCTACGATCAGAACGACGAGGCGGTGGGCATTATCGGGGTCTCCGTGGACCTCACCGAGCAGAAGCAGAAAGAGGAGACCCTGCGTCGCCGCGAAGCCCGCCACCGCGCCCTCCTGGAGGCCATTCCCGACCTCATCTTCCGCATCGGGCGCGACGGCACCTACCTCGACGTCGGCCCCGCCCCCGAGCATCTGCTGGTCCGCCCTGCGCACGAGCTCGTGGGAAAGACCATCGAGGGCGTCCTGCCGCCCGACGTGGCCGGGGCGTGGATGCAGGCGATCGGGGAGGCGCTGGACGAGCAGCGGCTCGTGACGCTGGAGTACGCCCTGACGACGCTGGACGGACAGGAGCACCAGTTCGAAGGCCGCCTCATGCCGATGGCGCCGGACGAGGTGATGGTCATCGCGCGGGACGTCACCGAGCGCAAGCAGATGGAGCGGGCCGTGGCGACCGAGCGCGACCGCCTGCACCGGATCGTGATGAAGGCGCCCGCCTTCATGGCCGTGCTGCGCGGGCCCGATCACGTCTTCGAACTCGTGAACGAGGGCTACTACGACCTCGTCGGCCGACGCGACCTCATCGGGCGGACGGTGCGCGAGGCCCTGCCGGAAGTGGAAGGACAGGGCTTCCTGCCGCTGCTGGACGAGGTGTACGCCACGGGCGAGCCGTTCGAAGGGCGGAATATCCCCGCCCGCGTCAAGTCCGACCCCGACCTGCCGCCCAAGGAGCACTTCATCGACCTGTCCTACCTTCCCCTCTACGCGCCCGACGGCAGCACCTCGGGCATCCTGGCCCACGGCGTGATCGTCACCGAGCAGGTCAAAAGCCGCCGCCGCCTGGAACTCCTGCGCCGCATCGACCAGGCCGTGCTGGCCGCCCGGTCGCCCGCCTCCATCGGCGAAGAAGCGCTGCGGCTGCTGGGCGAGTCCATCCCGTACGCGCTGGCCGCCGTCGCGCTGTTCGACGTCGACGCGGACCGCCTCACCGTGCTGGCGACCCGTTCCCCGGCGGAGGAGGACCTCGAAGCCCTGGGCGGCGAGCGGCCGCTGGCCGACCACGGCAACATCGAGCGCTTGCTGCAGGGCCGCACCGTCCACACCCGCGACCTGTCCCGGCACGCCCCGCGCCGCCCGGTCCAGCAGTGGCTGCACGAACGGGGCTTCCGGGCCACGCTCTCGGTGCCGCTCATGGTGGAGGAGACCTGCGTGGGTGCGCTGAACTTCGCCGCCGAGAAGCCCTTCCGCGAGGAGCACGTCGCCATCGCCGAGGAAGCCGCCGCCTCGCTCGCCGTGGCCATCCACAGCGCCCAGCTCACCGAGGCCGTAGAGGCCGCCCGGCAGCGGCAGGAGGCCCTGTCGCACCGCCTCGTCCAGATCCAGGAGCAGGAGCGGCGCCACCTCGCGCTCGAACTGCACGACGAGATCGGCCAGGTGCTCACCTCCATCGCGCTGTTTCTGCGGCGCCTCGCGGGCGAAGCGCTGTCGGCGGACGCGCAGGAGAGCGCCGACCGGGCCCTGCACCTCGCAGAGCGCCTGACGAACCAGGTGCGCGGCCTCTCGCTGGAACTGCGCCCGCCCATGCTCGACGACCTCGGCCTGCTGCCCACGCTGGAGTGGTACGTCCGGCGCTACACGCGCGACGTCGGGATCACGGTGGACTTCCGGCAGGCCGGGCTGGTGGAGGCGACCGTGCCCGAGGCCGTGCGCACCACGGCGTTTCGGGTGGTGCAGGAGGCGCTCACCAACGTGGCCCGCCACGCCCAGACCGACTGCGCCACCGTCAAGGCCCTGCTCGCGGACGGCACGCTGTACCTGCGCGTCGAAGACCGCGGCGTCGGGTTCGACCCGCAGAACGTAGCGCATCCCACCAGCGGCGGACTCTCCGGCATCCGTGAGCGCGCCGCCCTGCTCGACGGCCAGGTCGAGATCGACGCCGCCCCCGGCGCTGGCACCACGATCATCGTCACGCTTCCCGTCCGCGCGACGGAGGAGGTCTCGCTATGATCGACGTGCTCCTCGCCGAAGACCACGAGATCGTCCGCGAAGGCTTTCGGGCCATCCTGGACGAAGACCCTGACTTCCAGATTACGGGGGAAACCGGGGACGGCCTCCAGGTGCTGCGTCTCGTCGAGGCCCGACCGCCCGACGTGCTCGTGCTCGACCTGATGCTGCCCGGCCTGCACGGCCTGGAGATCCTGAACCGCATCGACGAGCACCACGCGGACGTCGAGGTCGTGGTGCTGTCCATGCACGCCGACGAGCACTACATCCAGGAAGCCTTCCGGCGCGGCGCGCGCGGCTACGTGCTCAAGGACTCCCCGGCGGACGTGCTCAAGGACGCGATCCGGGCCGCCGTCCGGGGCGAGCGCCTCCTGGACCCCGCCCTGCCTGCCGACCTGCTGCACCGCCCCCCGCCGCCCCCGGAGGACGACGACGGCCTCGACCCGTACTCGTTTCTGACGGACCGGGAGCGCGAGGTCCTCCAGCTCACCGCCGAAGGGCTCTCGCTCAAAGAG
>JAAAOL010000396.1 GCA_009908885.1 Bacteroidota bacterium
GGTGGCGACGACGGCCTGGAGGGCGGGCGACGGCTCGTAGGCCGCATGCACCTGCTGCGAGCGCTCCAGGTTGTAGCGAGTGTAGTACAGCAGCTTCCGCTCCCGCTTGTCGAGGCCATCCAGAGGGGCCTCGGCGGCAGCCGTCCATTGGTCGAGGTAGTCCGCGTAGGTCAGTCCGTCGTGCGGGCGTCGTTCGTCGAAAAAAGTGGGCATGGAGGTACTGCGATCGATGAGTTGTAACCTGCTGACGAAAGGGGAAAACCAACTTACAGCCTGACGCCGACGGAGGCATGAAGGGGCCATGAAAGCACCGCGGCGAGCCTGCGCATCGGAACCACGTCTACGTAGAGAGCATAGAGTCGATGTTACATCTTGGGTGCCCTACTTGACGCAGGCCCGTAGCTCAGTTGGCAGAGCAGCTGACTCTTAATCAGCGGGTCGGGGGTTCGAATCCCTCCGGGCCTACCACCGAAAACCCCCGCCAGAACGCCTCAACCGGCGATTTTGGCGGGGTGTTCTGTTTCTCGCCAGACCGTACCAACAGAAAACCGCTCTCGAAGTCTACGTCATCACCGTAGCGTTCATACGCCGGGGGGTCAACCCCGATCGTCTCCGATTGATTTCAGCACGTAGAGCACAACCCCATGAGCGAGAACGATACCGTAGTGAGATCGCTTGAGGACCTGGTCCGCCGCCGCGAAGCCGGTATCACGACGTCGGACTGGGAACGGGTCGATGCTCTCACGGACGAGGAGATTGATGAGGCCATCGACGAGGACCCGGACACGGAAGCCCTCACGGATGACTGGTTTCGCCGTGCCCGTCTCGTGCTTCCAGGCGATAAAGAGCCTGCCTGAACCGTACGTGTAAGGGCATGCGAGGCCGAGTCTACGGGGAATATTTGGGGAACGGGATGTTGGATATGCTTCAAAATCGCCATTCCTGAGCCGTATAGCCCGGCCTTTACGACTCCGACTTCGTCCCGTACAGCCCGATCGCCTTTCGTCGGTTCGGCGCCTGGAGCGGCAGCCCCCGGAATGCTGCCTATGGCTTCCGCGCGGCGCGGACCGCTCCGGCTGCGGAGTGAGATTTGCCGGAAACGGGATTAGTCGGTGACCTCGTCGACCCAGGCCGCGAGCGGGAGGCCCCGCCTGGACATCGCGGCCTCGAACGCGAGCAGATCGGCTCGCAGGCGTGCCAGCACCGCCTGCCGAATGCGGGCGCAGAGGTTGGCGTAGACGGCCCCTTCTAGCGCGGCGATGGCCCGCCGGTGGTGACGCACGGCACGGGCGAGGGTTTGATCATCCAGGTGAAGCTCGCGCACGGTGCCATCAGACTCAGACATGTGATCTTGCAAGAATCAGGGTGAATCGGATCGTCGCCGTACTGCTGAGAGTCGGCGTCGGCGTGGACGTTACGGAGTGGTGGGTTCGCCCCAGAGCGTGCGGAGGTCGCGCGGCAGGGCGTGGCGCAGTTTCTCCACCTCCCCGGCGCTTACGTGCTGGTGAAGCACGCGAAACACGGCGCGCGCTGCTGCTTCCGGGTTACCGCCACCGGCTTGCTGCAACTCCTTGCTGACGCGGGCCAGGAATTCCTCGCGATGATACTTCTCCGGCTTGCCCGTCGGCTTGTAGCCCTCGAACAGGATGCCCCGGATCAGCATGGGCAACTGGGCGGACAGGTCGAACACCTCGGTCACGATGAGGCGGTCGCGCAGGGCAAACAGCACCCCACGAAGGGCGTGATAGGCCATCTGTCGGCGCGTGTCGTGCAGTTCGCGTTCGATGTCGTGGAGCCAGACGTTCGTCTCCTGGATCGTGCGATCGAAGCTGGCGAGTCCAGTAGCTGCCATGGTGCGTCTCCGTGGTAGATGATCACGTCATGGATGAGTGGTGCGACCGTCAGTCGGCGTCTCGGGCCCAGTGGACGCGCACCTGGTGCTCGGCGTCTCCGTACTGAATCGTCAGATCCCCCTCGTACGCGCGGGCCAGCGCATCCCCGATGCGGCGCGCGAGGTGCACGCCGGTGGTGGTGACCAGCGTCAGGGGGGCTTCCGCGTCCTCGTCCCTCTCGATGGCCATCAGCCGCTCCAGCGGATGCTCTCCCTTCTCCAGGGCGGCCGCGTTACGGATCAGTCCGATCAGTTCTTCCCGATGGGCCTCGAAAAAGGTGCCCGCGATCTCGACGAAGCCCGCCGGGTAGGCGTCTGCGATGCGACGACAGGCCGGGCACTCTACCTCCTGGGCGCTGGGCGGCGCCGTCTCCCACGTCCAGCGGCCATCCATGAACGCGGCGCCGCAGGTCGGGCAGCGCGTCGGCTCCGGCCACTTCTTCTGCTCCTGGTAGACGTCGTGCCGTTCGGACTTGAAGCGTTCCCGCTGGCCGATGGTGCCCTTGAACTCACCGAGTCGTCCACGTCGTTGCGATTGCTTGGCCATACCGCGTGTGCCGTTGAACCCGGAGTCAGTGGAAGAGGAAGAGCGGACGCACGCTGTTCGCGAGGAGCGTGTGCGTCGTGGAGCCGAACGCCATCCGGCGCATGGCGGAGACGGAGTGCGCACCGGCCACCAGCAGGTCGGCCTCGATGTGGTCGGCGTGCTCGATGAGGCAGTCGCCCGGCTTGCCCCCGTCGCGGCTCGTCTCGACGACCCGCTCGAAGCCGTGCGCCCGCAGGAAGGCCGCGCTCTGGTGCAACAGCAGGTCGGACGCATCGTGCTCGCGCTGGCTGTTGCCCGCCCGCACATGCACAATCTCGACCGTCGTCTGCCCGCCGAACGGCTTCAGCTGAGCGAAGCGTTGGAGCGTGCGGGCCGAGGCGTTGCTGCCGTCGTAGGCCAGCAGCGTCCGCTGCACGTTGCGATAGGTACTGTCCACCACGAGCGTCGGGCTGATGGCTCGTTTGACGATCTGCGCCAGCGTGTTCGTCTCCTGCTCCGGACGATCGTAGAAGAAGTGAGACGTCCCCCCGATCACCAGCAGGTCGTGATAGCGCATGTCGTCAATGACCTGCTGGACGGGAACGCCTTCCTCCACCCGCTCGCCGTGCCGGACGCCCGCCTGCTCCAGGGCCGTATCGAACCGGTGGAGCAGGTCACGCGCAGTCTCGCGGGCCTGTTCGGTCATGTGCTGGCGGGACAGCCCGGCGTAGTACATGCCGCCGATCGCCCCGCCCGGTCCGACCGACGTCGCGATGTGCTTCGTGTCGATCACGGCCAGGCCGGAGACCGTCGCCCCGTGCCGCTGGGCGAGCGCAGCCGCATACCGAATGGCCACCGGCGTGTCTTCGCCGGGGTCGAGCGCTACCAGAATTCGCTTGATCATATCCACCTCCCACCACGTGAATGCGCGAGCACTCCTCCTACTCGATAGCATACGGGCGTAGCCGCGTTGCGGGAGACAGGTCACCCCACTGCGCCATGTAGGCATAGGCCGGGTTCTCGTGTCGGGAAATTTCGTACATGCCGTCGCCCCCGGCGCTTACCGTGTCCGCCATCGCATGAGGGTAAAGTCAGCACGGCCCCGAGGATGTCTGACGACGACCGTCTGTTTCTTGCACCTGGAGGCGTGTTGGTTCACGACCTCCCGCCTTCACCCGCCCCTCCTGTTCCATGCCCGCACACAGCCATGCTTCCTCGCTCCATCT
>JAAAOL010000460.1 GCA_009908885.1 Bacteroidota bacterium
CGCCGCCGTCTGCCCCTGCGCCTGCGGGATAGCCTCGAACGCCTTGTCGCCGAACGACCACGCGCCATCGGCGCCAAGCGTCAGCACCTGCGGGCGCACCCGGTCACAGACCAGCTCGAGCGTCTCCTCGTCCTGCGCGTAGTGGACCTCGGCCAGATCGTCCACGGAGTACGGCGAGGCCGTCGAATACACCTCGACGCCACCCTGGAACACCTTCACATGCACGTCCGAGACGACCACCGCATAGTCGTCGTCCTCGGTATCGAAGGGGATGATGCGCGAGCGGGACGGTAGCGTAGCCACGCGCTCGGCTCCCGGGCGACGGAATATCCCGCCCTGCGGCAGCACGAAGAAGTTGGTCAGCTCCTCGCACGCCTCCCGGTAACGCTCAGAGTCCGTCCGGCCCCTAAGCCTCGGCGACAGTTCGCCACCGAGGAAACTGGTGATGGCCTGATGGCTGCGCACGGTCAGACACCCGCACGATGCGCATACGCCAGATCAGACGGGTCGTAGTCCTCGACCTCGCGGTGAATGCCAAGCGTCGTCTTCGCGTCCCTCAGCCGGTCCTTGTACGCGGCGTACATGTTCGCCGCCTTGGTGTTGCTCTCAGTGACCGGGTAGGCGAGGTTCGCGGCCAGTCTGGCGGCAACCACTTCCGTGAATTGCCCCGGCCACAGCCCCTCGCTCACCCGTGACACGTAGACCAGCGTCACAGAGCGGGCCGTCGTCACCAGATTGCGGCCCTCGATCAGGTAGTCCGACTCCCGATCCACCGCGTTGCGGACGAAGTAGCGGTAGTCAGTCGGCAGCTTGTACGCCGACCACACGCCCGGATAGTCCGCATCCTTCGCCAGCGCCTTGCGCTTGATCGCAAACGGCCACGGGAAGCACTCGAATACGGCGTCAACAGACGAATCGTAGAAGGCACGGCATTGCCCCGCCTTCTGGGTTTCGTCCTCGAAAGAGGCAATCAGGCCCTGACCCAGCAGAGCCAGAGCCTGATTGCATACCGCCGTGCGGTCAGTCACGAATTACGACTCCGTGCACTGGACCTTAACGACGCGCTCCTCCTCCAGACGCACACCACCACCGGTCAGGCGGCAGTACACGCGGTGAGCGTAGCGCTTCGTCGGGTCTTCGGTGATCCGTGCGAACATGGACTCGGCCATGTTGAACACGAAGCCGTTCTTCTGGAACGCGATGCAGTCGCGCACGGTCGTGTTGAGCGCCAGACGCTCCGACCGAATCCAGGTGAAGCCCATGAACGACGCGATACCGCCCTGGTGCAGAGCCTTCGAGACGTTGTAGTCCTGGCTCGTGAACTCAGCGATGGCGAGCACGTCGCTCAACTGCTTCGATCCGAACACGAACACGCGGCCCTCGTCGGGCACCTCGGCTGCGTTCATCACCTCGGCAGTGGCGATCACCTTGTCCAGGTTCAGGCCGGTAGTCGTGCCACCGACATCGGTGTCTACCGTCTGGCCTGCGCCCAGCGCGACAGTCGAGCCATCCTTCGTCAGCGCGTTGCCCAGCATCTTCGTGATGATGTGCGAGTCCACCTGACGGCCGATGGCGTACTTCGCGTTCTCGTTGTAGTGCGACTCGGGCTGGATCAGGAGACGGAGCTTGTCTTCCTTGTCCACCAGATCGCCCCACTCGAAATCGCTCGGCAGCGCCTGACGCTTGGAGTGCGGTGCATCGTTGACCGGCGTATCACCGTGGCGCTGAGCATCCCGGTCGGTCTGCTCCACAGCGGTGAAAGGTGCCAGTCGGTCGAAGAAATACGCCTCGCCGCCGTTCTCGTTCTCCACCCGAACGTAGGGGAGAAGACGCGAGCCCTGCTGCTGGGCGAGCTTGTAGAGCGTGCGTGAATACAGGTTCACAAACGCTTGGTCGATAGTGGAAGCCATCTGATAGCCCTCCAAGAAATGGTTGATGTACAGCGCGTCTGGCTGCCCCGAAACGGGACCATTGCTTGGGCTTTACGCAACCCCGGCGGCAGGGCTTTCCCTGCTGTCAGAGACCGCGTAAGCGGCTACCTCAGATGTGAGTGTGACTTTTAGCCGTTTTCTCCGGCTTCGGCAAGCCGCTGCAGCTCCAGTACCTCGTCGTCCACTCGCTGCTTTTCGGCCTTCGTCATGCTCTCGCGGTTCCAGTACGGGTGCGAGAAGTTGTTCATGATCTCGTCCAGGCGGGACTGCGCCTCGCTCGGCGTCATCTTCGGACCGCCCCGGTTGATCGGGTTGCCCTTTTCCTCAAGGGCGTCTGCCGCCTTAGCCATCGCAACCCACACGCCCGCCGGCAGTTGATCCATAGCCTTCGCCAGATCCTCTCCTGCGTAATGCTCGGCGGCTTTCTTTGCGGCCCGGGCCTTCTCATCGAACGCTTCTCCCCATTCCTTCTTCAGCGCGTCGTACTTCTCCTGCTGCGCGGTCTGCGCGGCCTTCGCCTGCTCACCGATGCGCTCGGCGTAGGTCGCCATGATCTTCTTCGCCATCGGGGCCGGCACGCCGATCTCGTGGAGCTTCTCGCGCCACTGGCCCTCGATCTCGTCCGACCACTCCACACCATCGGGCAGGGTGTCGGGCTTCAGCGTGTAGTCCTCGGGCTTCTCGGGCAGGCCCAACTGCTTCAGCACGCCACGCACCGCCGTCTCGTCCTCGGTGTCCACCTTCATCAGGCCCGGCACCTTCTCGGAGACCCGGCTGTAGAACTTGTCCCAATCCTCCGACCCCGCATCCTTGGACGGAATCCGCAGGGACGATCCCAGCGCCTTCTGCGAGTCCACGAGCTGCTTTGCCAGACTCGGCACGTCCTTCGTGTTCCGCAGTACGTCGCTGTCCCGGTAGTCCTCGGGCAGTGCTTCGGCTATGTCTTCAGTCAGCCATTCAGGAGTCGTCATCGCTCGCCCTCACCATCTGTGTCAGTTTCGTCACGAAGTCCTGCTGTCCCTGGCGGTATGCCATGTCCAGCGCCTTGTCGCCGGGTTTCCTCTGCGCGTACACGTACTGTCGCTCCCAGCGTTCGAGTATCTCTGCCCCTACGCCGCGACCGAACAGGTCACGCAACGCGCTGCGGTACTGCTCTGGCGTCATCCTGCTGCATCTCCTGCATGGCCTGCGCTCGGGCCTGTCGAATCTTCGCTACCGTGTCGTCGTCCTGAATCAACTCCTCGGGCACGCCCTGACGGCGGGCCGTGAGGCGGAACGCCTCGTCCCAATCCACCAGATCGAGCGCCTCGGGCTTGGCCTCTGCCACCGCCAGCACCTGAGACACCCACCGCTCGATAGCGTCCACCCTATCCATACGCTGCGCACGGGCCAGTGGGCCGAGGTAACGCACTTCCAGCACACTCTCGCCGGCCTTCTCGCGCACGCTCTGCGGCACTTCCTCGGTCACACCCTCGCGGATCAGCAGGTTCAGCACGCGGAGAAGCATCGGCGACAGCCACTCATCCTCGATTCGCGCCATCGTCGGCCCCAGCAACTGGTATGCCTTCTCCAGCCTCCGGGCGACCTCGTAGGCCGTCATCTGACCGACTTCCTCGCGCCGCGGCAGGTCCAGCTCGTGGTACAGAAACACCTGCCGGATCTGATCGCGCTTGTCCTCCAGCTTCAGGTGATGGGCCTG
>JAAAOL010000121.1 GCA_009908885.1 Bacteroidota bacterium
TGCTTTTCGCATCGCCGCGCATCGACTGCCCGAGGAGGCCGTCGTGCTCACGGCGTCGTACGTCGGCTACGCCCCGCGCCGCGTCACGCTCGACGGGACGGCGACGTCCGACCTCGCCCTGCGCCTGACGCCGGAGCCACTGCCCGGGCAGGAGGTCGTCGTCACCGGGACGCTCTACCAGGCCGGGCTCGACACGACGTGGCACCGCCTCGTCCGCCCCGACCTCTACGCCCCCCTCGGCGAGGCCAGCGTCCTGCGCGCGCTCCAGCCGCTGCCGTCGGTCACCCTCAGCCCGGCCCTCAGCGGCGGCCTCACCGTGCGCGGCAGCCAGGACGACGGCTTCCAGGTGCTGCTCGACGGCGCGCCCGTCTACAGCCAGCACCACTTCTTCGGCTTCTTCGACGCCTTCAACGCCGACGCGCTCCAGACCGTCGGCTTCTTCTACGACGTCACGCCCGCCGAGTACCAGGCGCCGCCCGGCGGCACGCTCGCCTTCACGACCCGCACCGGCTCGCAGACGGACTTCCGGGCGACGGTGGGCGCGAGCAACGTAGCCGCCCGCGCCACGGCGGAAGGGCCGCTGCTGGGCGGGCGCGGCAGCTGGCTCCTCTCGGGCCGCCACTCCTACCTGGATGCCGTCGACTGGCTGGGCAACAGCGACCTCGTCGCGCAGGGGCTGGAGGTCAACCGCTCGACCGGCCCCGTGCCCGCCGACCTCGGGACGCCGACGGGGCGCCTCGTGCAGCCCGCCACCCCCTCGGCCCGCTTCTACGACGTGCACGGCAAGCTGTACGTCGAGTCGAGCGGCGGGCGGCGGCTGATGCTGAGTGCCTACGCGGGCGGCGACCGCACGGAGCAGCCCGGCGAGCGCTACGTCGTGGCGGGCGACGGGCTGGGCGGCGGACGGCTGGACCAGCGCACCGTGGCGACGACGAGCCGGTGGGGCAACGAGACCGTCAGCCTCCAGATGCAGGCGCCGCTCGGGCGACGGTACAGCCGCACCGTGCTGGCCCTCAGCCACTACCACAGCCGCTACGCGAAGGACGACTTCACGTACGCCCGCCCCGACTCGCTCCCGGCCTTCACCGACACGACGCTCACCCGCCGCGACCTCGGGCGTCTGTTCTTCACCGGCCGCTTCGCCTACGAGAGCGACCTCCTCGAAGCCAAGCTGGCCCAGCACCTCGACGGGCCGCTCGGGCGCCTCGGCACGTGGTCGCTCGGCGGCGCGCTGCATGCCTACCGGCTCGACTACGACGAGGCGTTGCCGTATCGCGTGCTGGCCTATGCCACCGAGCAGCAGGTGGGGCAGGTCGACCTGTTCGGGCAGATCGACGCCACGCCGATCCCGGCCCTGGAGGCCCACCTCGGCGTGCGCAGCCACTACTTTTCCGAGGGCGCCTACCTGCGCCTCTCACCGCGCCTGCGGCTGCGCGCCTTCCCGCAGCGGCCCGTCTCCGTGGGCCTCGGCGCCAGCCGCGCCTACCAGTTCCTGCACCGCCTCACGCTCCAGAACACGACCAGCGCCGACGTCTGGGTGTTGACGACCGACGACCAGCCGCCCGGCAGCGTCGACTACCTGAGCGGCGGCCTCTACCTGCGCCCACACCCGACGATGATGCTCCAGGTGGAGGGCTACTGGAAGACGCACCGCAACCTGCGCCAGCGCGAGATCAGCGCCCCCGCCCGCCTCCAGGCCGACACGCTGGGCACGACGTGGTTCTTCGACAATACGGCCTACGCGCGCGGCCTCGAAGTGCTGCACCGCCAGCGCCTCGGCCCCGTGCAGTGGACCACCAGCTACGCGCTCTCGCGGGTGGAGCTGCAGAACGACGCTGTCAACGGCGGCAACCGCTACCCGGCGGAGTGGGACCGGCGGCACCAGGTGACCACCCACCTCCAGGCCGACCTCGGCGCAGGCGTCTCGGTGCATGCCGCCTGGCTCTACGCGACGGGCGCGCCCAACGTGCTGGCCTACGAGGTGCCTTCCGAGCCGGATCGCCTCGATCCGTACCATCGCCTCGACGCCAGCCTGCACCTCCGCCGTCGCCTCGGCCCCGCCGTGGTGGAGGCGCGCGCCTCGGTCTTCAACCTGTACGACCGCGACAACCCGTGGTACCGCGACGTGACGGCCCTCCTCGACACCTCCCGCCGCCTGCCGCGCTTTTCAGGCTTCACCGTCGTCGACGTCTACGACCTCGGCCTCCAACCCGCCTTCGACCTGTCGGTGACGTTTTAGTGGTATTTAGCAGTCATCCTTTTTGATTGACAAGGTCCGCGAAGCAGAGAACGTATCGCGTGATGCGTATTGCATAAAGGCGGCGACAGCGACGAGATCAAGCCACACTATAGATTATACCGTTTTCGTTTGGCGATGTCCGTGTAGCTTCGTGTTGCGTGATGCGTGATGCGTGAAAAAGCACTGCTGGGGCGATGGACCGTGCCCATCACGGACCACGACGGGCGACATCAGGATCCGGACATCAACAATCTGCATCAGTATTAGAGGAGCAAACATGCCCCTCCACCCCCCACTCTCCCATTCCCCAGCACTCCCACTCACCCTCTCCCACTCTCCCGCACTCCCACACTCCCGCTCTCCCTCTCCCCCACGCTCAACTTTTTTCGCCTCGGACGGAATGAGCCGCCCGGTGGCCTGGTCTAACCCACAGAAGAACCCCATTCACCAGCCCATCGGTACCCGACCATGTTGCGTTTATCCTCAGCACTCGTGCTTCTCGTCGCGCTCCTGGCGCTCCCGCTCACCGGCTGCGACAGCGCCACCACCGAGGCCGACGACGACCCCCAGGCGCTCGACGACGCGGCTGAAACCGTGGCGCTCTCCGTCGCCCAGGAGCCGGGCGGCGCCACCGACCAGGTCAGCGACGTGCTCTTCCTGCCCGGCCTCGTCAGTCAGCACCGCGGGCACGGCCCTGGCGGCGGCCTCGGCGACCGCGATTGTGACGGCGATGGAAACGGCGACGGCCCCTGCCCGCCCGGCCAGGGCGACGTGGACCTGACCTACGATGACGACCGCGGCGTCTGGACCGCCGTCATCGACCGCGAGCGCACCACGCCCAACGGCCGCACCGCGTCGATCTATCGCGTCTACGAGTTCCAGTTCCTCGCTCCGGACGGCACGCCGCAGCCCGAGTACGTCACCGAGGGCGACACGGCCAGCACCATCACCTTCGCCATCCTGGAAGGCTCCGGCAGCTTCTCCGGGCCAGCCGTCTCGCACACGCTGGAGGACCTGACCGGCGCGTGGACCATCACCGGCGCAGACACGGACCTGCTCGCCATCACCGGCACGTACGCCCGGGCCGGCACCAACACGCTGGACCGCGAGCGGGTGAATAGCACCACGAGCTACGTGCTGGAGGCGTCGATGGACCTCACCCTTCCGCGCGAGGCCGACCTCGACCAGCTCAACGGCACCGTCGAGGGTACGTACGACGGCACACGCACCGTCGAGCGCAACGGCGAGACGCGCACCTCGGACGTCAGCACCACCTTCGTCGCGACGATCGACGACGGCGAGGTATCCATCGAGATGGAGGGCGACCGCTTCGTGAGCGGGCTCTTCTCCGGAATGATGCATCGACGCGGTCGGTAAC
>JAAAOL010000506.1 GCA_009908885.1 Bacteroidota bacterium
AGATCCTCGCCCACCTCCTTGAGGCGCGCCAGCGAGTACGGCGCGGCCATGTTGACCGTCATGATCGGAAACTCGGAGATGTCGATCTCGCTGACGATGGGCTCCTCGATGTCGCTGGGCAGATCGGCCTTGGCCACGTCCACCTTGTCGCGCACCTTCTGGAAGGCCTCGTCCATCGACACCTCGGGCGCAAACTCGACGACGATGGTCGAGACGCCTTCGGTGGAGGTCGAGCGGATCTCTTCGATGCCGTTGATGCCCTGAATTTCCTGCTCGACGGGCTGGGTGATGACCGACTCGATGTCGTCCGGGCTGGCGCCGGGATAGATCGTGGTGACGACGATGTTGGGAATCTCGATCGAGGGGAACGACTCCTTCGGGATCGTCAGGTAGCTCACCAGGCCGCCGACGGCCAGGATGAGCGTCAGGACGACGATCGAGGTGCGGTACTTGATGGCGGTGTTGGTAATCTTCATGGCCCCTCAGGGGATGACGTGCGAATGCGCAAGGACGGTGGCGGCGCGCTCCTCGGGCGCTACAGCGTGGGCTGGTCCGTGCTCTCTTTCAGCGGGACGCCCGACGCGTCGACGCGGGTGTACTGATCGACGACGTTCAGGGGGTCGCCTTCGGTGAGGTTGTTCTGCCCGAGGACGACCACCTCGTCGCCCGCCTGCAGGCCCTCTTCCACCACGGCTTTGCCCGCGTAGTTGGGCCCCAGCGTGAGACGGTGGCGTTCGGCTGTCGGGATGCTATCGGTGCGGTTGACGACGAAGACGCTGTTGCCGTTTTCGTCGCGGATGATGGCCGAGCGGGGCACCACGAGGGCGCTGTCCAGCACGGCGCGCGAGACGTACAGCTGCGCGACCATCTCGGGCTTGAGGCGTCCGTTGGGGTTGTCCACCTCGATCTCGACCGGAAACGTGCGGCTCTGCGGGTTGATGGTGGACCCGGCGAAGGTGACGCGCCCCTGGCGCTCGACGTCGCCGTAAGCCTTGAAGTTCATCCGCACGGGCGTGCCCACTTCGATCTCGCTGGCGTAGCGCTCCGGCACGCCGGTGTTGACGCGCACGCGCTCGGTACTCACGACGCGGGCCACGCGCTGGCCGGGCACGATCTGCTCACCCGCCTCGATGAAGCGCTCCTCCACGATGCCGGCGAACGGGGCGCGGATGACGGTGTCATCGAGGCGCTCCTGAGCCTGGGCGAGGGCGGCCTCGGCCTGCCGTAGCGAGGCGCGGGCCTGGTTGCGCTGGGCGCGCACGTTCTCGAACTCCAGCGCGCTGATGATCGAGTCGCGGTACAGGGGCTCCTGCCGCTCGAAGTTGTCCTGCGCCAGGTCGAACTGCGCCTGGGCGGCCTCCACCTGCGCCTCGGCCTGTTGCACGGCGGCGCGCACCTGCCCCCGGTCCAGCCGGGCCACCACGCCGCCGCGGGGCAGGGCGGTGCCCAGATCGGCCAGGTACTCTACCGTCCCGCTGGCCTGTGCCGAGAGGGCGGCGTCGTTCAGGGCCTCCACGGTGCCCGTCAGCTCGATGATGTCCTCGAACCGGGACGGCTCCAGCAGCAGCGTCTCCACGCGGATCTGCCGTTGGGCTTGAGCATCCTCGGCCTCGCCTTCGGAGCCGTCGGCGTTGTTGCAGCCGACGAGGACGAGCGCCACGAGCGCCAGCAGCCAGAGGGAGTGCGAGAGATGTCGGGTGACGGTATGCATGGTGTATAAGGGTTTCAGGTTGTGGGCTTCGGGTTGTGGGTTGAGTCGATGCGTGCAAAAATGCTCAACCCGTCACTCTCGACCCACCCCCTAATTCGATGTCAGATTCAGGTTGTCGGGCTGGGCCATGGGCAGGCCGATGGCCGTCTCGAAGCTGCTGCGTGCGACGAGGTAGTCGTGGACGGCTTGCAGGTAGTTGAGGCGGCTCTGGTCGAGTTGGTCGGACGCCTCGCGCAGTTCGAGCTGGCTGGAGACGCCTTCCTGTACGCGCGTGTCAGCGTACTCGTAGTTGAGTTCGGCGCGCTCCACGTTGCGCTCCTGGCTGCGGATGCGCTGGGCCGCCGCCTGAAGGTCGCGCAGGGCGCGCTCCACCTCCAGGGACACGGCCTGTTCGAGCTGCTCGCGCTCCACCTGGGCGCGCTGCACGGCCACCTCGCGCTGCTGCATCCGCGCCGTCGTCTGGAAGCCGTTGAAGATGTTCCAGGAGAAGCGCAGGCCGACGTTGACCGACGGATTCCAGTAGCTGGAGCTAAAGAAACCGCGCGTGTCCGTCGTGAAGCTGAACGGATCGTCCGGCGCGGCGGGGTCGGACAGGACCACGGAGCGGTCGTCCGGCACCTGACCGGTGTAGTTGAAGTTGGCGAAGGCGCTCAGATTCGGGAAGTACTGCGAGCGGGTGATGTTTTTGTCGATCTCGCGCAGCTCCACGGCCACCTGGGCCTGTTGCACGTCCGGACGCCGATCCAGGGCCGTCGTTACGGCATTCTGGAGACTGACCTGCTGGTAGCGGGTCGGGTCCGGCACGTCGAGGGCGCCGCGCAGGGTGAGCGACTGCTCCACCGGAATGGCGAGCACCTGCTTCAGGTTGTCGAGCGCGAGGGCGGCCTGGTTCTGGCTCTGGACGAGTTGCGTCTCCTGGTTGGCCAGATCCACTTCCGTGCTGAGGCGCTGGAACTTGGGCACGGTGCCCTGGGCCACGCGGCGGCTCACCTCGTCGAACGTCTCGCGGGTGCGCTGGACGCGCTGGGCCACCACGCGCGCTTGCTCCTGGGCCAGCAGCGCCCGGTAGAAGCCTTGCCGCACCTGGTCGATGAGCACCTGCTCCTGCCGGTCCGCGCCGAGCTGGTTGACGTCCTTCAGGCGCTGCGCCCCGGCGATGGCGGCGAAGGCCGAGCCGTTGTAGAGCGTCTGCGAGATGCTGATGCCGCTGCTGAACTGGTTGTCCACACCGAACGGGTTGCCACCGTCGCCGCCGAGCGCGGCGCCCGCCTCGGCCAGGCCCTGCCGCTGGCGCTCCTGAAACTCACCGAACGAGATGGGCGCCGAGGCCGGATCGTCGTCGGTGCGCGCCCGCTCGTTGAAGGCGAGCCAGTCGATGAAGCCGAAGGACTCGAACAGACCGCCCGCCTCGCTACCCGCGAAGGGGTTGGCCGTCTTCAGGTTGCGCGTGTAGCTGGCGGAGGCGTCCACCTGGGGCATCACCTGGCCCCATGCCTCGCGCACCTGCGCATTCGCATTGTCCACGTCCAGACGGCGTATCGGGGAATCGTCCCGCTGCGCGGTGGAGGGCTGGAGCCCGTCGAACAGCATCGTAATCAGGAAGTCCGCTGCCTCCCCGGGCGTGTCCAGGACGGAGGCGTCCGGCAGCGGGTCGGCGCTGCATTCCTTCTCCAGCATCATGTGCATCATCAGGCCGTTCACGTTGCCCATCACCATGTGGGCCACCGAGTGCGTGGGCAGCGGACGGATCTCGCCCGCGTCCCGGCCGGCCTCCAGTGCGGGCACCAGCGCGCTCACCACGCGCTCGCGCTGCTCCTGGAAATAGGCCGCGCGGCTCGGGTCGTCGCTGAAGATCATACGGTACGCTTCCTTCATGATGATCATGAACAGCTCGCGC
>JAAAOL010000530.1 GCA_009908885.1 Bacteroidota bacterium
GCGCCCCCTCGGTGCCGACGTGGTTGAGCTGCAGCGTGGTCGTGGTGCCGGCATCCCAGATGCCGAAGCCGTTCCCCTCCTCGGTGGCTGGGTCGTCCTCCGTGGGCTCTCGGGGCTCGGGAACGCCGTAGATGACGTTGCCTGCGGCAGGGTCCTCGCCGCCGATCATGTTGCGCACGCCTGCGACGTGGACCACCTCGCCGTCCTCCGAGTAGCCTGTCTCCGGGTCGAGGCGGGCGATGCGGTTGCCTTGTACGCGGGCTTCATACCCATTTTCGAGCCACAGGCCGTCCTCGATGTCGTTGCCCGGCGCCGTGCCCGGCGTGCCCGTCGGGCCGCCGATGAGCACGGCCGTGCCGCCCTGGAGCCGAATGCCGATCTCTTCGTTCGCCCTGAGGGTGTTGCCCTGAATCGCGAGTTGAGGCTCGTCCCACTCGGTGGCGTCCTCCGGGCCGACGACGCGGATGCCTGCGCCGATGCTGCGCTCGATCGTGTTGCCGTCGTCGTCTCCCTCTCCGCCGATCGTGGTCGGGTCCCCGCCGTTGGAGCCCTGCTGGATGAGGATGCCGTCGTTGCGGCTGCGGATGATCTCGTTGCCCTGGATCGTCGCGCCGGTGGTCGCCTCGTCCAGCCGGATGCCATATTCGAGGTTGTAGTTGATGCGATTGGGCGCATCGGCCGTGCCAATCGTCGCGCCGACGGCGCCGTCCAGGACGACGCCGTGCTCGGCGTGTGGCATCTCCAGAATGCCGATGTCGTTGCCCAGGACGTTCGCGTTCCAGCCGCCGTCGACGTGGATGCCGATGGTGCTGCCCACGATGAGGTTGCCGTCCCCGCCTGGCCCGCCGATGTGCGCGCGGTCGCCCGTGATGAGAAGGGCCGTGCCGCCGTTGCGCAAGGCATCACTGGCGTCGACGTCGGCATAGCTGCGTGCCCAGTCCGAGCCAAAGAGCGAACCCGCTACGTAGCTCCCCGTGCCTCGCAGCGCCAGCACCGTGTTTGGGAAGCCGTAGAAGGCCAGGGCGGCGACCTCCGTACCGTCCCCGTGTAGGTCGAAGGCGACCTCGCCGTTCAGCCCGCTGCCGTCGATCTCGACCGGCGTGCCGTCTTTCGATGGTCCAACCAGCGTCAGCGGCACTGTCACCGGGGGCAGCGCCCCGCCACCGAGGCCAATCTGGTATACGCCGCCGCCGTCCGGAATGTCGAACTCGATGGTGAAGCGCGAGGCCTCCGAACGGGCAGCCCCCTGCACGGCCGCGCGGAGCGTGCACTCGGGCTCGCTCTCGCCGTCGCGGTCGATGCTGCTGCCCGTCGTGCAGCCGTCCTTGTCGGGGTCGATGCCATCCAGCAGCGGGGCGTTACCAGTCGAGTTGACGACGAACGGGGCCGGGTTGATCAGGGATAGTACGCAGGCCTCGTTCTCTGCGTCCTGCGGCCCGCCTTTGTCGGCGACGGGGCACGTCGATACGGACTCGTCGTAGTCAAAGTGCGCGTCAGTGGTCGGGTGTATGGCGTCGGCGGCGACCTCGGTCACGAGCACGGAGACCTCTTCGGTCGCGTGGAGGGCCCGGTAGAGATAGACCAGCGTGTCGGTCTGGGCGATGGCGAGCGCGTCGAGGGTGGCCTGCTCGGCCTCCAGGAACTCCATCACGTCCTCGGGGGCGTCGGGGTCGTCGTCCTCGTTGGTGATCTCGATGGCTTCCTCCTCCTCCGGCAGGTGGACGTTCTCCAGGTCCCAGTCGCCCGTGCTCTCCACGGCGATGCGCACGGCCACCGTATCGCCCACCTGGATCTCGCCGTCCTCGTCCTGCTCCGGGTCTTCCTGCTGCCTCGCCTTGCCAGCGTCCTCCGCCTCGTAGCGCTCGACGGCGACGACGTAGCGCAGATCCGGCCCCTCGACCGTCACCGTGCGCGTCGCCTGGTCGTCAGCGCCGTCGTCGTCGGTCACCGTGAGCGTCACGGTGTAGGTGCCGCGCTCGTCGTAGGTGTAGGTCGGCGCCACGCCGCTGCCGTCCTCGCCGTCGCCGAAGTCCCAGTCGTACGCCACGATCTCACCGTCGGGGTCCTCCGAATCGGTGGCGTCGAAATCGACCGTGAAGAGTTCCGTCTCGATCTGCGTCCAGTCGAAGTCGGCCGTCGGCGGCTCGTTCGGCGGTGGCGTAAAGTGCGCCCAGGCCTCAGCGCCCTCCCAGTGGTCGGCGTGGTCCTCGAACGTGTCATCGCAACTCTTGTCGCCATCGGGATTGGGGCTGGACGAACTGCGCTTCCCCGCCAGGTAGGTGATGAGCTCGCCCGGGATGTCCTCGTGCACCCCGGTCCATTCTGGCGGTTCGCCATAGTAGTTCCCCGACCCGGTGTACGAGTAGTCGCTGTCGTCCCCGTCGCCGACGGGGTCGGGGTGGCTGCCCACGATCCGGCTGTGACAGTTGAGCCAGAACCCGCTGTCGTCGACCAGGGTGTACTGGGTGAAGGTGACTGCCACGCTGTCGCGTTCCTGGGCGGTGGCGCGCTGGGGCGTGGCGGTGAGCGCGAGCAGGAGCAGGCCGAGGAGGGGGTAGAGCAGGCGCATGGCGACGTGGGGTCGTGTGATGAGAAGTCCGTGCGGCAGGGCCTGAGGCAGGCCGACACCTATAACTCCGTATTCCACGACCAAAACGGCTCACGACGGGGCTATTTTCTCTGATCGCCCCACAGAAGTCGTCCTAAACGGTGGTGTATGAAGCGCTTAGATGCTATCTTTACAGCCGATTATTTGCGGCGCTGCACCCCGTCCATCCGCTCGCCCCAATGGCCTCGTCGTCCTCCAACGTCACGCTGCTGCTGGAGCAGGCCCGTGCGGGCGATGCGGCGGTGCTGGACGACCTGCTGCCGCTCATCTACGACGAGCTGCACCGCCTCGCCCGGGCGCAGCGCCGCCGCCTGCGGCCCCACGAGACGCTCAACACCACGGCCATCGTCCACGAGGCGTACCTCAAGCTGGCAGGCCGGGACGCGGCGTCCTACCAGAACCGTCTCCACTTCTTCCGGGTGGCCGCCCGCGCCATGCGCGACATCGTGGTCGATTACGCGCGCCGGAAGCAGGCCGCCAAGCGGGGCGGCGACACGCCCGACCTCTCGCTCGACGACGTGCCGCCGCTGCCGGACATCGACGCGAAGGAAGTGCTCGCGCTCCACGACGCCCTCGACCGACTGGAGGCGCTGGACGCACGGCAGGCCCGCGTCGTCGAGCTGCGCTACTTCGTCGGCCTCACCATCGCCGAGACGGCCGAGGTGCTGGACATCTCTCCGGCCTCCGTCAAGCGCGACTGGGCGACGGCCCGAAGCTGGCTCTTCCGCGAAATCGCAGATTCACGTCAGTAACGGATCGAGGCAGGATGAGCCATTGCGCGGTCGCCTTCCGGTACTGTATGTAGATTCCGCACGCTCAGCCTCCCGATAGGACCCCGCGCCGGCTCGTGCCGGGCCGACACTGCCTCCATCCCCGATTGCCCATGACTCCCACCGAATGGCGCCGCGTCAAGACGCTGCTCGACGATGCCCTGAACCGCCCCGCCGCTGAGCGGGCCGACTTCCTCGACGTGGCCTGCGCGGACACGCCCACGCTG
>JAAAOL010000499.1 GCA_009908885.1 Bacteroidota bacterium
CCGCGGGCCCAACTACTGCGTCGTCTCGGCCTGCGCCACGGGCAACAACAACATCGGCGATGCCTTCATGCTCATCAAGCAGGGCCACGCTGACATGATGCTCTCCGGCGGTAGCGAGGCCGCGGTCTCGCCGCTCGGCATCGGGGGCTTCGCCTCCATGCGCGCCCTCTCGACGCGTAACGACGACCCGGCCACCGCCAGCCGCCCGTTCGACGCCACGCGCGACGGGTTCGTGCTGGGCGAGGGCGCGGGCGCGGTGTTTCTGGAAGAGCTGGAGCACGCCAAAGCGCGGGGCGCCACGATCTATGCCGAGGTCGCCGGCATCGGGATGAGCGCGGACGCCCACCACATGACGGCGCCCCACCCGGAAGGCTACGGCGCCAGCCTGGCCATGCAGCGCGCCCTGGAGGACGGCGGCCTCACCCCCGAGGACGTGGACTACCTCAACATGCACGGCACCTCGACGCCGCTGGGCGACATCGCGGAGACGAAAGCCGTGAAGCAAGTCTTCGGCGATCACGCCTACGCGATGAACCTGTCGTCCACCAAGAGCATGATCGGCCACCTGCTCGGCGCGGCGGGCGCGGTGGAGGCCATCGCTTCGATCCTCGCCATCCGCAACGACGTGGTGCCGCCGACGATCAACTTCTCGGAGCCGGATCCCGAGTGCGACCTCAATTACACGTTCAACGAGCCGCAGGAACGCCCCGTCCGCGTGGCCGTGAGCAACGCCTTCGGCTTCGGCGGGCACAACACGTCGGTCGCGTTCAAGAAGTTCGAGGGGTAAGGTTGGGAGTTGCGCGTTACGGGTTGTTGGTTTCTGGTTTTCAGACCTGGCCCTTGCTGCTTAAAAACAAAGCCCGGGCGCTTCGGCGTGCTGGGCTTTCTGTTGCTGATACAGCATTTTAAGGGCAACGGAATAACGATAAAGCCGTTGATGCTGCCCTCCGCTGGGGACTGTCTACCTCGAAACCCGCAACGTGTAACCACTATTCTTACCGGAAGGCGATCGCTTCCACCAGGTCTTCGCCGAGTTGCTCGTTGAGGCGGCGGCACCACTGTCCGCGCTGCAGGTGGAGTTCGTGGCGCCAGGCCGACGACCGGATCTTGACGTGAAGCGTCCGCCCGCGCAGTCGCACGGAGTCCGTCACGCCGTTGATCTGCGGCCCGGCCAGCGCCGCCCACGTCTCGATGACCCGCGCCGCGTCGATCTTCTTGCGGATGCCGAGCTGGTCGATCAGCTGCTTCATGACGGAGCCCAGCGGTTGCGGCCCTTCGTAGCGCGGCATAGGACGGGGTAGCGGTGTTCGAACCGGACGATGCGCCCAAGGTAGCCAAGCGGATGCGCGTTTCCAAGCCGCCTCTCGTCGCCAACCCGCCACACGTCGATGTTCGCCGTTCCTGATCTGCCCTCGCGTCCCCGCGGTCGCTACGCGCCGTCGCCCACCGGCCTGCTGCACGTCGGCAGCGCCCGGACGGCTCTGGCGGCGTGGCTCTCCATCCGGGCGCAGGGCGGCACGTTCGTACTGCGCGTGGAGGACCTGGACGGCCCGCGCGCCGTGCCCGGCATGGACGCGGCGATCCTGGACGACCTCCGCTGGATGGGCCTCGACTGGGACCACGGCCCTGACGTCGGCGGTCCGGACGGGCCCTACCATCAGTCGGAGCGCTTCGGCCATTACGAGGACGCCCTCACGCGCCTGCACGCCCGGCAGCGGCTGTTTCCGTGCCGCGTCTCGCGCAAGGACCTGCAGGAGCTCGCCACCGCGCCGCACGGCTCGGGCGGCCTGCCGCCGTATCCCGCCTCGCTGCGCCCGACGTATCTCGTGCCCGGCTGGTTCGAGGAGTTGCGGAACCACGACGCGCCGGACGCCGCCATCCGCTTTCTCGTCAAAGAGCGGCCCGTCACGTTTCAGGACCACGTCTGTGGCGCCGTCACCGAAGAGGTGCACGCCGCCGTGGGCGACTTCGTCCTGAAGCGGCGCGACGGCGTCTACGCCTACCAGCTCGCCGTCGTGGTGGACGACCTGCTGATGGGCGTCACCGAGGTGGTGCGCGGCCAGGACCTGCTCGACTCGACGGCGCGGCAGATCTTGCTCATCGAGGCGCTCGGCGGCGCGCCCCCCGCCTACGCCCACGTTCCGCTCGTCGTCAATGCGGACGGGGACAAGCTCTCCAAGCGCGACGACGGGCTGACAATCCAATCACTCCGCGCGGCAGGCGTCACGCCGGAGGCGTTCGTCGGTTACCTGGGCCACTCGCTCGGCCTGCTCGACGCGCCCGCGCCCTGCCCAGCCTCAGCCCTCGTCGCACGCTTCGACTGGGCGAAGATTCCGAAGCAGCCGTGGCGGCTGGAGGACGACCTGGCGGGGCGGCTTCAGGAGAGGTAGGCCGGCCCTCGGATTCGAGTCTCACGCCGCCGACAACGGGCGTATCTTCCGCGTGTGCTCGTCGTAGGTCGAGAGGTGTCGAGGCCATCGAGCAGCAGCGCGCCGCGCCGGCGTAAGCGTCGCGACCGCCGAGACGCGCGTACACGTCGGCTTCACGGACACCCCGCGCCTGCCATGCGTTACTAAGGGCTGACGCGCAGCGGCCTATCCGGGCGCGTGTGCTCTCTCGCAAGAAGCCCTTCTGCTAATGACGCATCGTCTCCTTCCGCTCGCCGCAGCCCTCGTCCTGCTGTGGGCCCCGCTCACCCACGCGCAGACGCCCGACACGCTGACGCTCGGCCTGGAGGCCGTCATCCAGCGCGCCCTTGACGTCAGCCCCGACATCGACGAGCGGCGGGCCCAGTTGCAGTTCGCGCAGGCGCGTAGTCGATTCGCCCGGGCGAACCGCTTCGCCACCGAGTTCGAGGCGACGACGGCGCACGCCGTCGCCCCGGGGCTCGACATTCCGGCGGACAACACGCTTCCGAACGACGCGCTCTATCTCAACCCGGACGTGGACAACGACTGGGAGGATCTGCGCCCGTTCAACCGCGTGGAGGCCGAGCTGACGCAGGCGCTCTGGACGTGGGGCGAGCTGGGGAAAAACATCGAGGCCGCGCGGCACGGCGTCGACGTGGAGCAGGCCGACGTGAACCGGCAGCGCCTGGAGGTGGCCTTCCGCGTCGGCGAACTGTACTACAACGTATTGCTCACAGACGCCCTGTTCCGCATCGCCGAGGAAACGGGCGACATCATCGACCGGGCCAAGCGCGAGATCGACCGGCTGCTGCAAGAAGGCGCCGAGGACGTGGACGACGCCGACCTGTTTCAGGTGCAGATTACCGAGCAGGAATACCGCCGCCGCGTCGTCGAGGTCACGCAGCGCCGCCAGACGGCCTATGCCGCGCTGCGCCGCCAGCTCTTCCTGCCGCCCAGCCAGTCCGTCGCCCCGGCGGACGAGTTTCTGCGTCCCATCGACTTCACGGCCGACTCGCTGGAGGCCTACTTCGCCCTCGCGCTGGAGCATCGCCCGGAGATCCAGCAGGCCCGCGCCGGGGTGGCGGCCCGCGAGGCACTGGTGGACGTGGCGCGCTCCGACTACTACCCGAAACTCTTCCTCGGCGTCACCGCCCGCTACGCCTTCGCCGAGGGACGCTACCGGCAGGACAG